>JAHEAK010000042.1 GCA_024642805.1 Kofleriaceae bacterium
AAAAGTCACAATGAACTGGAACTGCTACGCTTTTCGGAGCAACCGGCACCCCCTTGCCGGTCGGCAAGTGTGATATTCCGTGGCCATGAACGACGCTGAGCTCGCCACCATCAAGGTCATCGAGGCCACACTTTCCGAACACGGTTCGTACCGCCAGGTGGACGACAGACTCTATGTGATCAAGCAGGGCTCGACCTACGTGATGATCAACGTGGTGCCCTGGGCAGACGACAAGGCCCTGGTGCGCTGCTGCGCGCAGCTGGTGCGCGGCGTCAACATGGACGGGGAGCTGGCCCTCGATCTTCTGCACCTCAACTCGCAGCTGCGCTTCGGCGCCTTTGCCTACGAGCCCAATGAGCGCATCGTGCTCTTCTTGCACTCGATCTTAGGCGGCTCCTCGATGGACTCCGCCGAGCTTTTGGCCACGCTCACCGACGTCGCCATCATCGCCGACGAGTACGACGATCAGATCATCGAGTTCTACGGCGGGCAGACCATGCACGACCTGCTCGAAGATCAAGCACTGCTCAACATTCTCGACACTGACCCAACCGCCTTTAGCTTCAAGAAAGCCTAAGACTAGAAAGACCATCGATATGCACAAGGACTACGGCAACAAAGGCGGCTTCGGAACACGCGCGATTCACGCGGGACAGCCACCCGATCCAACCACGGGCGCGGTGATGACGCCGGTCTACCTCACCTCGACCTTCGCGCAAAATGGTCCCGGCGAGCACAAGGGCTTCGAGTACTCGCGCACGCACAACCCGACGCGCTTTGCCCTGGAAGACTGCATCGCCAGCCTCGAGGGCGGCAATCACGGTCTGTGCTTCTCCTCGGGCCTGGCCGCCACCGATGCCATCATGCACACTCTGAACGCCGGCGATCACGTCATCGGCAGCGACGATCTCTACGGTGGCACCTTCCGCATCTTCGACAAAGTCTGGAAGCGCCACGGTCTGGCCTTTGACTTCGTCGATCCCAGCGCGGGCGTGGAGGCCTTTGCCGCCAAGATCAACGCCAACACCAAGATGATCTGGATCGAGACGCCGACCAACCCCATGCTCAAGCTGGCCGATATCGAAGCGACCGCCAAGCTGTGCAAGGACAAGGGTCTGCTCCTGGTCGTCGACAACACCTTCATGACTCCCTTCCAGCAGCGCCCGCTGGATCTCGGTGCTGACATCGTCATGCACTCGACCACCAAGTACATCAACGGTCACTCCGACGTCATTGGTGGCGCCATCATCACTCGTCGCGACGACTTGCACGAGTCGCTGGCCTTCATTCAGAACTCGTGCGGCGCTTCGATGTCGGCCATGGACAGCTTCCTGACCATGCGCGGTCTCAAGACCCTGCACGTGCGCATGGAGCGTCACGAGCAAAACGCCCGCAAGCTGGCCGAGTGGCTACAAGGGCACGCGCAGGTCGAAAAGGTCATCTACCCTGGCCTGCCAAGCCACCCGCAACACGCACTGGCCAAGAAGCAGCAGAGCGGTTTCGGCGGCATGATCAGCTTCCACTTGAAGGGCGATCTGGAGGCAGCCCGTCGCTTCCTCAAGACCTGCTCGATCTTCGCCTGCGCCGAGTCGCTCGGCGGCGTCGAGTCGCTCATCGAGCATCCGGCCATCATGACCCACGCCTCGGTGCCTGCCGCCACGCGCGCCAAGCTCGGCATCTCCGACGGCTTCATTCGCCTCTCGGTTGGCATCGAGAACTGCGAAGACCTGCAGGCCGACCTGGAAGCCTGCTTCCGAGCCGCCCTGGGCTAGCCTGCCTACATCGAGGGTGGCAGCCGACACCCTCGATGGCGACCCTAGCTCGGCGACATCGCGGCCCCAGCGAAAGGGGCAGCTGCGATCCAGCAAGTTTTCGTGACTCATCCCCGAAATCGTGTCTAGGATCGGGCGTGCGTTTTTCCTGGGGGATACTCGCGACGGGCTGTTTGCTCGTCACATCGGCCCACGCCGACAAGCTTGCTCCCAAAGCGAGTGCGGTGAGCAGAGCGAGTAGCACGGCTGCGAGCTCGAACGCGCCAAGCCTCGGTGCGCCAAGCGCGGCCTCGCCAACGCCCAGGGCCCCCAGCCAGGCGCTCGAAAGCAGCACCCTGACCAGCGCCAGCACCGAAGTTTCGGATCCCCTTTCGGATCCCCTTTCGGATCGCTTCGCGGACGATCACGACAGCGTGTCCTGCGGATCCACCAACCGCGGTGCGCTCAGTGACGCGGCGGTGATGCCCGTCGAAGGCCCGGGCTTCATCATGGCCGAGCCCTGGCGTTCACGCGAAACCCGCTACGGCACTCACGAGCTGGTCAACCTCATCCAGCGAAGCGCCAAGAAGGTGGCCCGCCTGCACAAGGGCTCCAAGCTCAGCGTGGCCGACATGTCCCTCGAGTCGGGTGGTCCGATTGCCATGCACCGCTCCCACCAAAACGGTCGCGATGTCGACCTTGTGTACTACGCCATGGACGCGGAGGGCGCGCCCTTCTATCCCGACAGCCACATGGCCTACTACACCCGCCGAGGCATGGCGAACTACGCCCAGTCGCCTGCCTTCATTAAGAACATTCCCGAGCGTTACTTCGACCTCAAGCGCAACTGGGCGCTGGTCAATGAGTTCATCAGTGATCCCGATGTCGATGTCGAGCGCATCTTCGTCTCACCTCGCATCAAGCGCTGGCTGCTTGCCTACGCCAAGGAAGTCGGCACGGACGAAGAACTACTCAAGAAGGCCGCTCGCATCTTGCACGCCCCGCGCGCGGTCAAGGGTCATAACGATCACATGCACGTGCGCATCGCCTGCTCGGCCGACGACATCGAGCAAGGCCGTTGCCGAAACGAGAGTGCTTCGCGCCCCAAATCGGGCGTGCGCTGGCACCGACACATGACGTGCCCGCGTCCGGCGCTCAAGCCCGTTCTGCCACAGATCTAGGCTGCACGGCGCGATTCAGCTGATCAGGACTTCGACGAGGGCGCGTCGGCTTTGCGCTGCAGCACGGCCGCCCAGCTGCCGTCGTCTACCTTGGCAAGCAAGCGCTGCAGGAGCTGCTCGGGTGGGTTGGGCTCCGGCAAGTTGCCGTAGATGGTGACCACATCACGGAGCGGCGCGTCGTCTTGATTGGCGCCAGACCCGTAACGACCGTAGGTCGGTAGGGATTTGCGAAGGCTCACTTCTCCACCCGACTTGATGAAGCCTTTGCTGAGCGCGACGCCGACGCGAGCCGGGCAGCGGCACGGATTCATCGGGTCGACATGCTCGCAGCGCGGCGCCAAGTAGTCGGTGATCTTCTTACGAGCGCGAGACAGCCGCACTTTGTAGGCCGAAGCCGTTACGCCCAGCGTCTGGGCGGCGTCCTCGTCGGGAATCTTCATGATCGTGCTGAGCACGAAGGCAGCTCGCTCACCCGGTGATAGGCAGTTGACCACCGAGGTCATGCAACCTTGCTTGAGCTCCCAGAGAAGAAAGTCGCGGCGCGGTTCGGTCAGCGAGCGCACGACGTCGGTTCGAGTCGCCTCCGAGCGCAGCGTCTCGTCGAGGATGTCGAAGGACACTTCGGGCGTGCGGCCGAGCTTTTTCTCCAGTACGTGCTGCGCGATCTTGAACAGCCAGAGCAGAACTTTGTCGTCCTTGGGCATGGCCTCCGCGCCGACGTACGCGCGCAAGAAGGTCTCTTCGACGACGGCGGCCGCTCGCTCGTGGTCCAGACACATGCGAACAGCAAAGTTGTGGATGCCCGTCCAATGCTCGGTAATCACCGCCTTGAAGCTGGCTGCGTCTGTGCCCACCTGACGATGCTAGCACGCCAAATCTGGCATTGTGCCAATTTGGCCCACCCTTTCGCCCAGCCGCTAGCGAGTGATGTCGGTGCTGGGGGCGGCCTGCGAGGCCGCCTCGCCCCTCGGCTCGACGAGCCCAGTGTCATGATAGTCCACGCTTGGCGTCGGGGTCCGGGTATCCAGAAGCTTGCCGTTGCTGGGCACCTGGATCTCGTCGAGCCTGGCAGTGACCTTTTGCAAAAGGTCGACCTTCTCCCGGTAGGGCAGGAACGCACTCTTGAAGCCGGCGATCACGATCTCCTTGATCTGCTCGAGCGACCAGCCGTAGTGCTTGTGACATAGCCACAGCTCCTTGGAGACGGTGGTGTCGGTGATGAGCCGATTGTCGGTGTTGATGGTGACACGGATTCCGTAGTCGACGTAGAAGTCGACCGGGTGAGCTGCCCAACTCTTGGCGGCCTTGGTCTGCAAGTTGGACGAGGGGCACACTTCTAGCGGGATGCGATGATCGTTTACGTAGTTGAGGAGCTCGCCGTCTTCGCGCAAGCGTGTGCCATGGCCGATGCGGTGCGCGCCACATTTGTGAATGGCCTGCGCGATGGAGTCAGGTCCGAAAGCCTCGCCAGCGTGTGCCGTGCAGTTGATGTTGTTGTCGAGGATGAGCTGGAAGGCAACCATGTGCTCCTTGGCCGGGTTGTTGACTTCGGAGCCCGCGAGATCGAAGCCAACGACACCGCGATTTTTGTAGGCAACCGCCAGCTCGGCCATGCGCAGTGAATTTTCGACGTTCATCGAGCGGATGCCGCACAAGATGACCCCGTAGCGGATGCCGAAGTCGGTCTTGGCGCGGCGCAAACCGCGCAGAACCGCTTCGACGATCTGGGTGAGGCGCAAGCCGCGCTGCATGTGCAGCATGGGAGAGTAGCGGACCTCGATGAACCACACGCCCTCGTTCCAGGCATCCTCCGCCAGCTCGAAGGCCGCGCGCTCGAGCCCCTCTTCGGTTTGCAGGACCGAGAGGGTGATGTCGAAGCCCTTTAGATAGTCATCCAGGGAGTTGCACACGTCGCCGGCGTAGAGCATCGAGAAGAGCTTGCTCGGATCGGTGCTTGGCAAGCTCACGCCTTGTTGGCTGGCCAGGTCGATGATGGTCTCCAGCCGCAAGCTGCCGTCGAGGTGTACGTGCAGGTCCGTCTTCGGAAGCGACTCGATCAGCGCAAGGCTCAGTTCTGGGACCATCGAATCAGTGTAGCAGAGCTCGTCGCCACTTCGGTCCACGCAATTTCGGCCACTCGCCTCGAGCTCCAGCCTATAGAAGTGCGAGGGACCGCAGCGCTCGCTCCTGCGCTCTACAGGGCGGCGGCCTTGGCTTCCACGCAGGCGATGACCGGCGTGGCCGCGTTGATGCCATCGAGCTTGCTGATATGCCGAATCCCAGTGGGCGAGGTGATATTGATCTCGGTGAGGATGTCGCCGATGACATCTAGGCCCACCAGAATTTGTCCGTACTCGCGCAGAGTCGGCCTGACAGCGGCAATGATTTCGAGCTCCCGAGCTGTTAGCTCGGTCTTCACCGCGCGGCCGCCAACATGCAGATTGTCACGCGCTTCGCCCTCGGGAGGCACACGCAGCACCGCGCCGATGGGGTCGCCATCAACCAGCACGATGCGCTTGTCGCCCTCTTTCGCGGCCGGCAGATAGCGCTGCGCCATGGTCCAGATCCGTCCATCCTGCGTCGAGGTCTCGAGGATCGAGCTGAGATTGGGGTCACCGCTGCGAGCCAGAAAAATTCCAAGACCGCCAAAGCCGTCGACGGGCTTGAGAATGATGGCGCCATCTTGCTCAGCAAGGAATTCCCGCAAGCGCTTCTGGCTGCGGGTGACGATGGTCGGCACAATGAACTCGGGAAAGGCCAGAATGCTCAGATGCTCGTTGTGCTCGCGCAGTCCGCGCGGGTCATTGACCAAGACGGTCTTGCCTCGCGCGCGATCGAGGATCCATGTCGCCTGCAGGTACTCGACGTTGACCGGCGGATCCGTGCGCATGAAGACCGCGCCAAAGTCGGAGAGTGCTCGTCGCTCGCTGGGCCCACACGCAAAGGCCTGCTCGAAGAGCTCTGCCTCCTTGCAGGAGGTGGGCAGACATTCAGCCCAGGCCTCACCGTCCTCGAGCCCGAGATGGCCGACCTGGCAGGTCCACAGCTCATGGCCACGGGCAACCGCCTCGAGCATGAGGGCGTAGCTGGTATCGCCGGCCAGCGTCAGCTTGCGCAGCTCATCGACGATGAACAAGATCTTCATGAGGTGGGCCCGGATGCACTTTCTTCTGCGCCCTCGCCCTCGCTATCGCCGCCGACGCCCACCTTGGTAGGCAAGAGGTGATCGAGGCCGAGCTTGCGCATGCGGTAATACAGGGTCGATCGATTGATGCCGAGAATGCGCGCGGCACCGGCGATCTTGTTGTTGCTCTTCTCGACCGCCGCGATGATTTCGCGCTTTTCTTCGTCTTGCAGCCTCTCGCCAAGCGGCCGAGCGCCGTCAGTGGCCAGCGCGACGGGCCCCGAGCCCGTGCTGGCCGAAACCACCGGTACCGTGTCGGTTGCGCCCGTGCTGGCCAAGCGCGTAAATGCAAAATGGCTGGCCTCCAGTCGGCTGCCTTTGACCAAGATCATGGCTCGCTCGATGATGTTCTCGAGCTCGCGCACGTTGCCAGGCCATGGGTAGGCGCGCAGCTTTTCCATGGCTTCATCACTGTAGCCTGTGACCGCGCCATTGGCGGTGGCCGCAAACTTGGCGATGAAGTGATTGACCAGGGCCGGCAGGTCACCATGGCGGTCGCGCAAGGGCGGCAGACGAATCGGAAAGACGTTGAGGCGGTAGTACAGGTCCTCGCGAAACTGACCCTTCTCGATCATCTCTTCCAGGTTGCGATTGGTGGCCGAGACCACGCGCACATCGACACGCAGGGTTTCGGAACCGCCGACCCGCTCGAACTCGCGCTCCTGCAAGGTGCGCAAGAGCTTGATCTGCACATCCATCGGCAAGTCGCCGACCTCGTCGAGAAAGAGTGTGCCGCCGTCGGCCAGCTCGAAGCGACCAGCTCGCTGACTGATGGCACCCGTGAAGGCGCCCTTCTCGTGTCCGAAGAGTTCGGACTCGAGGACGCCCTGGGCCAGCGAGGCGCAGTTGACCCGCACGAAGGGTTTGTCGACGCGCGGCGAGTTGATGTGAATGGCGTGCGCTACCAGCTCCTTGCCGGTGCCAGTCTCGCCTCGCAAGAGCACAGTGGATGCGGTGGGCGCGACCTGCTCGATGTGCTCGAGCACTTCGCCGAGGGCCGTGCTGCTGCCGATGATCTGTCCAAAGTCGAAGGCACCGTGCAGCTCGTTGTTGAGGTAGCCGGTGTACTGCTCGAGTTGCGTGGTGAGTCGGCGATTCTCACGCAAGAGGTGGTAGCGCTCCATGGCTTGCAAGAGCGTGCCTCGTACCTCCTTGGCGTCCCATGGCTTGGTGATGTAGCGATAGATGGTGCCTTGATTGATCGACTCGATGAGAACGTCGACATCGGTAAAGGCGGTGAGAATGATGCCCACGGTTTCGGGCCGCAGCTCCTGGGCCTTGGCCAAAAGTTCGAGCCCGGTCATCTTGGGCATGCGCTGATCGGTGACGATGACCGCGAACTCCTGCTTGCGCAGGGCCTCGAGCGCCTCTTGACCGCTGCTGGCCGACTGAATGTTGAAGGCCCGTTTGAAATTGAAGCGAAAGGCGTCCAGGTTGTCTTGCTCGTCGTCGACGACCAGCACGGGACATGTTTTGGGGTCAAAGTTCATAGCAGCCATGCCTTCAGGCACACCCTTAAGGCTACACCAGCACGAGCCAAGCCGGTGCCTCGGCGAGCGAGATTCTGGCCTGGTAGGATGACCCGGAGCTTTTGATGAGGGCAGATTCTGGCAAGAGAGCGCACGCGGCCGCTACCTGGCCGGCCGGAGCGAGTCTGGCGCTCTTCGCGCTCAGCTTTGCCATCTATGCGCTCACGGCTGCGCCTGCGATTGGCTGGCTCGACTCTCCAGAATTCGTGGCGCAGTCCCTGAGTTTGGGAGCGGCCCACTCGCCAGGACATCCGCTCTACGGTCTGCTCGGCTACCTGGCCAGTCTGCTGCCTGTGGGCGACAGAGTCTGGCGCATCAATCTGCTCTCGGGCGCGTGTGCGGCGGGAAGCGTGAGCCTGCTCTTTCTCTGTGCGCATGTCCTCATTGCTCGCATTGCACCCCGAGTCAGCGCGCGCAGCTGCCTGTGGATGGCGATGTCGATCGCACTCTTTGCGGGCGCCTCGTGGGCGCTGTGGAGCAATGCGGTGCGCGCAGAGGTCTATGCCCTGCAGGCCCTGCTCAGCACCGGCGCCTTGCTCGCCCTCTTGCACTACGAGGATACGCAGGCCACGCGACACTTGTTGGTAGCAAGTCTCGTGCTGGCGCTCGGTCTCGCAAATCATCATCTCCTGACCTTGACCATACTCGTGCCTGGCGCGCTCTTTGTGTTTTGGCGCGAGCGTCGTCCAGGTCTGCGGGTGGCGGCCATGAGCGCGGGCGTCGGCATGCTCGGCTTGTGCGCGCTTGTCTATCTGCCGGTGCGCTCACTGCGTCATCCCCTGGTGAACTTCGGGGCGCCGCACACGCTGGAGCGCTTCTTTTGGACCTTGCGCGGCGCGGCCTTTGCCAAGTCGGCGCAGGAAGCGCACGTCTCGACGCCGCTGATGGACACGGTGCAAGTCCTCGATGCCGTCGTCGATGCGCTCAGTCTGCCACTACTACTACTGGCTATCTTCGCCATCTATCTCGGCTGTCGAGTCGCCGCTCAGCGACGCCTCACGCTTTTCTTGGCGGCCATCGCGATCATCACCATCGCGGTGCGCGTGCTGCTCGGCTTCGATCCCGAGACCCCCGATCATCACGCTTATCTCCTTCCTGCCCTGCTCTCGCTCTGGCTCCTGGCCATCGCTGGCATTGCCCAGCTGTGCTCACTGGCGGTGTCGGCGCGCCGGCCCTTGCGCGCGGCCCCCGCCTTATGTGCGCTGGCCCTGGCCCTCATGGTGCCCATCCAGCTCTTCGGCGAATGGCCACGCACGAGCCAGAGGAGCAACGTCGCGGCCGACGAGATGGCCCACTGGTCCATCGACGCCTTGCCAGCCAACAGCCTGGTCCTGATTGCCTACCACCAGACCCGCTTTCGACTGTGGGCGCTGCAAGCGGTCGAGGGCGCGCGCCCCGACGTCAGTATCATTGACAGAAGTTTTCTTACCTACCCTGGCATGGCTGGTGAGGCCAAGCATTTCTATCCCGAGCTTGCCGCTCTCATCGACAGTCCACTGCGCGCCGGCGAGCCAAGCCCCATGCCACTTTTGCACGAGTTGGCCAAGGAGCGCCCGGTCTACGCCGAGCTGCATCCCAATCTCGACCTCGACCTGGCGCGCGCGCTGCAACCGGCGGGCGCTTTCGCTCGTCTCGATGCTCCCGCCAACATGCACGACACCGAGCGCGCGGCACGCAGGCAATTGGCGGCCCTCTTTGCTGATGCCAGCCTTTCCGAGCGCGACGATACTCGTGCCGCGCTGCTCTGGTATGACGCAACGACCCTCGATGAGCTGTGCATCCTAGGTGACAAGGACAGAGCCCGCGAAGTCCTCGCCGACGCCCTGCAGCTGGCTGCTAGCGATCAGATGTTGCTGGAGATGGCCAGCGCCTGTGGCCTCAGCGTGCCCTAGTCGTCACGCTCGTGGCGATCGCAGGCCTGCAGACGCATCTTAAAGATGGCGCCCTGCCCTGGTTTGGACACGCAGCTGAGAG
Organism: Kofleriaceae bacterium; assembly: GCA_024642805.1. Taxonomy (GTDB): domain Bacteria; phylum Myxococcota_A; class Polyangia; order Haliangiales; family Haliangiaceae; genus NORP324. The sequence continues at coordinate 9,620 of JAHEAK010000042.1, forward strand.
TGCCGCCCACTTCCTCGACGATCTTGCGGGACATCGCCAGACCAAGACCAGTTCCCGAGCGCTCCTTGGTGCTGAAGAAGACGTCGAAGATGCGTGCCTGGGTTTGCGCGTCCAGTCCAGGGCCATTGTCCTCGACCTCCACCAGCACGGAGCCTGCGTCCTCGCGCGCGCGCAACCTCACCTCACCATCCTCCGTGTCGCTCACGGCGTCGAAGGCGTTGACCAAGAGGTTGATGATCACCCGGCCGAGTCGATAGCGATTGCCAATTACCTCGAGCGTCTTGGGCACATCCACGCGCAGCGGAGTTAGACCGTCGCGACTGGCAAGAGCAATTCGGGTCGCTGTGCCGACGACCTCCTCGAGCTCACAGCTCTCGTGTGGATCTACCTCGTAGTTGGCAACCTCGAAACCGCGGCAGGTATCCACCATGGCCGCCGTCGAATCTCGCTGCGCCTCGACAAATGGCATCACCGCATCGAGGCGCCGCAAGGCGCGCTCCGTGTCCCCATTGACGATGGACTCTCGCAACTGGCGCATGCGATCGTGCAGGACCAGACAGCCATCCGAGAGCGCCAGGAGCGGGCTCTTTAAGTCATGGGCGATGCCTGCGGTGACGACGCCCAGGGTGTAGACCCGCTCCGTGGCGAGCATGTGCAGCTCGAGGTCTCGGACTCGCTTGCGGGTGGCAAAGGTTGCCAGCGACTCTTTCAGAGTTGCTAAGAGTTCTTCTTGCACCCAGGGCTTGCGCAGATATCCGCGGATCTTGCCGCGATTAATCGCGTCGATGGCCTCGCTCAAATCGGTGTACGCGGTGATGAGAATACGAACGACGTCTGGGTGCTCGTGCGAGGCGCGCTCGGCCAACTCCACGCCTGTCATGCCGGGCATGCGCTGGTCGGCGAGCAGAACACCGACTTCTTCGCGAGCGAGAATTCGCAGCGCCTCTTCGCCGTTGTCGGCGGTTAAGGCATCGAAGCGACCCGCGCACAGCGCTTCGAAGATGAGCAGGTTGTCGGCATCATCGTCGACGTAGAGAATTTTGCTCATGCGCCCACCATCGGAATCGACAGGGTCGTGCAGGCCTCGCTTGGAGAGTTTGTAAGTGATGCGCCCTGCGCGCTGGCTAGAGCGCTCTGTATCCAGAACTCGAATCCTTCGTCCAAGAGTGCGCTTGCGCCTCCTTCGCTATGCACGCGCAGCTCGTGTCGATCGCCATGCACACTCAGCTCGATCTGCAGGTGGCTTGGCCGACCGCTGAGATGAGTCTGCAAGAGACTGAGGATCAAAAGCTGCACGCCATCGGCCGAACCGGCCACCCAGGCCACGGCCCCTGGCAGAAACTCGAGCTCGATGTTCATGGTGCGATCGCGCAGCGCCAGCAGGCATCGCTCGACCACACGTTGCAGATTGAGCGTTGCCGACTCGAGGACCGCACCCTTCGGTGGGTCGATGGCGTCGAGGGAGTCGTTGATACGCTGGGCCGAGCGCTGGACGAGCGGCAGGAGCTTGGCGCGTAACTCGACGTCGTCCGGGCGCTCGTTGAGCAATTGCGCACACTGCTGAATCGAATTCAGCGGATTTCGCAGCTGATGAGCGGCCCCCGCCAAAAGCTGACCAAGGCTGGCCTGCCGATGGACACGAAACAGGAATTCCCTGCTCTCGGGGTCATCGAGGAGCGACTGAAAGGCGACCCGTCTCGCCTCCTTCGCTTTCCCAGGCATGTCTGGATCATTGTAACGACAATTCCAAATTCTACAAGTGTTTTAGTACCTTGGCGACTTGGCTTGCGAGGAACACAGGTCGTGATATGTAGGTTTCTTGCCCACAAAGCGCTGCCTGCCTATGCTGAAACTCCATGCACGGCACACAGCAACGGCGCAAACCAATGGCCAGGGCGAGCCGGGTTTCCCTCTTTCACCGCGAGATCCGCACCGGCCTTAGCTCGGCGGCGGTCGAAATCCTCCTCGGTCAGGCCCAGCTGCTCTCCGAAGGCCAGTGTGAGGGCACCGAGTTCTACGGCAGCACCATGATCACCATCGACTGTGGCCGCGCTCGCCAATGGGTCTCGGATCCCTGCGACGCCACCACGGTGCGTCAGATCGGCGAGCTCTTGTTGCGCGACGATCGCTTTCGAGACCGCGTGCGCGATCTTGGCGAGCGAGAAGCCCTGCGGCTAGCGCGACGCGCACTTGGCGCCACCCAAATTGAAATGAGCCTGCGAACTGCCGGCAACAACCTGCACGTCGATGTGGACGTGCAAGCAACTCTGTCCCAAGCGAGGGCATCATGATCGAACTCTACTCGGTAAAAGACGTATCCAAGATTTTCGGCCAGAGCGAATCGCGACTTCGCTATTGGATCCAGAGTGGCTTTTTGTGGCCCTCGGTTCGCCGTGGCGGGCAGTACTTCTACACCTTCGAAGATCTCATCACCATTCGCACCGCCGTCGAGCTTCTCGAGTCAGGTCTGTCGGTGCAGAAGGTTCGCAAGGCCCTGGTCATGCTGCGCAAAGAGCTGCCAGAGGGCGTGCAGCCGAGCGCGCGCCTGCGCATCTGTTCCGATGGCACCAACATCGTGGTCATCCAGGACGACATGGCCTACGAAGCCGAGAGCAAGCAGCTGGTCATGGCCTTTGCGGTGTCTTCCATCAAGACCCAGATCGCGGAGATCCTGCCCCTGCGGCCCGATACCGTCGAGCCTGCGGTGCCGCAATTGGTCGAAGAGCTGAGCGACCAGACCCTGCGCCAGGATCTGCCTTCGGCCTATCAGCTCTTCTTGCACGCCTGCACCGCCGAGGAGAACGGCGCCTACGAGACCGCCGAGCGCTATCTGCGCCAGTGCATTGGTCTGGAGGATTCGATGGCGGCGGCGCACACCAATCTAGGTAATCTTCTGCATCGCCAAGGCCGACTCGAAGAGGCCAAGCAAGAGTACGATCAAGCGCTCTTGCACGAACCCGAGCAGCCCGAGGCTCGCTACAACCTTGGCAACCTCCTCGACGAGCTGGGCAACCGCGAGATGGCCATCGCCGAGCTGCGGCACGTGTGCTCGCGCTCGCCCGGCTTTGCCGATGCGCACTACAATCTGGGGGTGATGCTGGCCGAGGTCGGTGGCGAGGCGCAGGCGCAAGAGCACCTCAACACCTACTTGCGGCTCGACGGCAAGAGCAAGTGGGCCGATGAGGCGCGGCGCTTTTTAGCCAACGCCTAGGCGCGGCGGCACAGCCTTTCTGGGTACGGAGGCACAGGGCCCTTAGCACACGGCGCAGCCTTGCCTGGCGAGAGGCACGTGCCTGTGACCGCGAGAGCTCGGGCTCGGGCTGGCCAGCGAACGCTCGGCAGCACGCCTTCGCGCTCAGGCCTGCAGTCCACGCGACACGCTCGAGCTCGTGCCATGGGGAACCACCGGTGGCGCGTGGGTGAGCGCCTCTTGCAAGACCTCCGCGACTTCGTCGACGAAGATGAGGGCGATCTCGCTGCGCACCTCATCGGGTATCTCATCGACGTCCCGCTGATTTCGCGATGACATGATCACGCGCTTGATGCCCTGTCGGTGGGCGGCCAAGATCTTGGCGGTGATGCCGCCGACGGGCAAGACGCGCCCGCGCAGGGTGATCTCGCCGGTCATGGCGGTATCCGATCGCACCAGGCGATTGGTAAAGAGTGACGCTAAGGCTGCCAACATGGTGATGCCAGCGGATGGCCCATCCTTGGGGATGCCGCCGGCCGGCACGTGGATGTGCACGTCCTGATCGTCGAGCATGCTGGGCTCTAGGCCGAGCTCGGCGGCGTGGCTTCGCAAGTAGGACAGCGCCGTGCGCGCCGACTCCTTCATGACATCGCCGAGCTGACCTGTGATCTCGACGCGACCTTTACCCGGCATGCGTGAGCTCTCGACGAAGAGCACATCGCCGCCAACCGGTGTCCAGGCAAGCCCGGTGGCAACCCCTGGCACGGTGGGCCGCTCCGTCCAATCGTCGACAAAGGGCGCCTTGCCCAAAAGCTCGGCGAGGGAATCGGCGCGGATGGCAATGGTCTCGACCTTCTGCTCCTCTTCGCGCGCGATGCGCAGCACGAGCGCGCGACAGATGCGGGTTAGCTCGCGGGACAGCTGCCGCACGCCGGCCTCGCGAGTGTAGCGCTCGATGATAGCCAGGAGGGTGACATCGTCCACGTCGAGCGAGTTGGCCTCGAGGGCATGCTCGCGCAGCTTCTGAGGCAGCAAGTGTCGTCGGGCGATGGCCAGCTTTTCCAGTGGCGTGTAGCCCTTGAGCTCGACGATCTCCAGTCGATCCCGCAGCGGTGCCGAGAGCGACTGCAGCGTGTTGGCCGTGCACAGGAAGAGCGCCTCCGAGAGATCGAAGGGCAAGTCCAGGTAGTGATCGGTGAAGTGCTTGTTCTGCTCCGGGTCGAGGAGCTCGAGCAGCGCCGACTCCGGCGATCCCATCCAGCCTTGACCGAGCTTGTCGATCTCATCGAGCAGAATGAGCGGGTTTTTGACCTTCACCTCGCGAAGAGCGGCGATGATGCGACCCGGCAAAGCGCCGACGTAGGTGCGCCGATGGCCGCGAATCTCGGCCTCATCGCGCACACCGCCCAGGGCGACCCGCACGAAGGGCCGACCGGTGGCCTCGGAAATCGATTGCCCAAGCGAGGTCTTGCCCACGCCGGGCGGGCCAACCAGGGTGAGAATGGCACCGCGGTGATTGCTGACCCGCTGCTCGACGGCCAGGTGCTCGAGGATGCGCTCTTTGACCTTGTCGAGACCGAAGTGGTCTTCGTCGAGCTTAGTGGCGACGCGCGCGATGTCAGAGCTCAGCTCGGCGCGCTCGGCCCATGGCAAGTCGGCGATGAGCTCGAGGTAGTTGCGAATCACATGCTGCTCGGGACCTGCGCCCTGCGACATGCGCCGAAGCTCGCGATCGACGACCTTGCGCACAGGCTCGGGAAGATCCGCCTCCTCCAGACGTTGGCGCAAGCTGTCTTCGCCCTCGGCGTCGGCGGCGCTCTCGTCACCGAGTTCCTTGTGAATCGCTCGCAGTTGTTCGCGCAAGTAGGCTTCGCGCTGGTGCTTGCCAAACTGCTTCTGGACCTCGTCGGAGAGCCTCGACTTGACGTCGGCCTGCGCTTCGGCCTCGCCGAGAAACTGCAGGGTCAGACGCAGGCGCTCCTCGATGTCCTGACACAAGAGGATCTGCACTTCCTTGTCGCTAGCCAGCCCAAGCGTGCTGGCGACCAAATCCGAGAAGCGCGCGAAGTCGCGATTGCGCTGCGCCTTGAGCGCTAGCCCGATAGCACTCGCGTTGGCGCCCGCGGTAACGGCGGCGACCTTGTCAGCCAGGAGCGAGGCCAGGGCTTCGGTCTCTGGCGTCTGCGCGTGGATAGGCTCCACATCTCGCACGCTGACCCGCCAATGCGGATGGGATTGCGCGACACTCAGAATCTCGCAGCGCCGCTCGCCGCGAAGAACCGCGCGCAAGCTGCCGCCCGGCCCCTTGATGAGCTTTTCGAGTTTTGCGTAGACGCCGATGGGCAAAAGGTCGGCGTGCGATGGATCTTGCATCGTGGGATCGCGCTGAAAGCCGACCACGAAGCGCTCGCCCTGCTCGAGGGATTTGATGAGCTCACGTGACTGCGGGCGACCGATGCCGAGACCTAGCGATGTTCCGGGAAACAAGACGCCGCGGCGTAGAGGTAAGAGAGAGAGCAGCGTTGCTTCGCTGGAGTTGGAGTTTTGAACTGCTGTTGGCATTGGGTCTATGTAAGAACCTTCGCAGCTCCGTCAATGGGCGACTTTGCGGTGGCGTGCGGGTGAATCTGTGCTTCAGTAGAGGGGCGCTGGTTCCTCTCGCTGTCTTTGCAGGCTGCCTTAGGGTGCCAAGGAATACACCTAGGAACCCGATGCGTAGGGGCCGTTCTGGCCGACTGCTTCGTATTGGTTTGCTACCTCGGCCGGGAGGTGGCTCGGGGCTGCGCAGGACCCTGCTTGCGCGTAGGCTCTCGCCGCCCTCATCGGGATGATGCTCGCGAGTACACCTGCGCCACGATGCCTTCGCGTGCGGCTGCGAGATACGCTGAGCAGGGCCGCTGCGCAGACCCGAGCCACGCCGTGGCG
>JAHEAK010000550.1 GCA_024642805.1 Kofleriaceae bacterium
ACGGCCTCGTCATCGCAATAGGCCAGGGTGCGGGGTGCCTTGGCGTAGTGTGGAGACAGACTCGAGAGCACGCGATATTCGCGGCCCATGTCGTGCGCGGACTTGACCTTGGAGCCAACCGGTGGCCTGCGCAGAATGAGTTCTCTGTCACCCTGCTGGAGGAGATAGGTGAGATTGGAGTGGCCGCCAGGGAACTGGGTGATAGTGATGTCGCGCGCGGGATCGATGCCCTCGATGGCGGAGGCGAGATAGGCGCGCAGCCTCGGCTCGTCGAGCTCTTCGCCACTTCTGACCGCTCGCGTTGTGTCGAGTTGCTGCGTGCTCACTTGCCGCCCCCCTTGGCGTAGGCCTTGAGCATGCGACGGGCGACTACCATCTTGTGCACCTCGTCGGGACCATCGTAGATGCGCGAGCCGCGCTCGTGGGCGTAGTACCAGGACAAGATCGTGTCGCTGGTGATGCCAAGAGCGCCGTGAACTTGAATGGCGCGATCGATGACTTTCATCATGACCTCGGCCACGAAGAACTTGATGAGCGAAATCTCCTCGCGGGCCGCGTAGAAGCCCTCGTTCTCGATCTTCCAGGCCGCTTGCAGAACGCTCAGGCGCGAAGCATTGATGGCGGCCCGGCTCTCGGCGATCCAGGCCTGCACGATCTGCTTGGAGGCTAGCGGCTTGCCCTCGCCCATGTCGCGCTCGGCGGCGCGCCTGCACATCATGTCGAGAGCTCGCTCGCAGATGCCGAGCCAGCGCATGCAGTGATGGATGCGTCCTGGGCCGAGGCGTTCCTGCGCGATGGCGAAGGCGGCGTGCTCCTGGCCCAAGAGGTTGTCGACAGGCACGCGAACATCGCGATACTGGATCTCACCATGGCTGGCCCAGGCTTCGCCCGCATCACCCATGATGGGGATGTTGCGCACCAGATCGAAGCCGGGCGTGTTGGTGGGCACGATGATCATCGAGGCCTGGCGATAGGCATCGCCTTGTGGGTCGGTGACGGCCATGACGATGGCAAAGTCAGAGCCATCGGCCGCGGTGGTGAACCACTTGTGACCGTTGATGACATAGTGATCGCCCTCGCGACGGGCGCTGCACGACATCCGCGTCGGGTTGGAGCCGGCGTGCTCTGGCTCGGTCATTGAGAAGCAGCTGCGCATCTCGCCGGCAACCAGGGGCGCCAGCCAGCGCTCCTTTTGAGCCTCGCTGCCGAACTTGTGCAGGATCTCCATGTTGCCGGCATCGGGGGCTGGGCAGCCGAAGACGTAGTGGCCGAGCACCGAGTGACCAAGGGCCTCGCTCATCAGCGCGTGATCGACAAGGCCTAGCTGCATGCCGCCAAGCTCTTCGGGCATGTGCGGGGCCCAGTAGCCCATGGCTTTGACCTTGTCGCGCAGAGCACGCAAGCGCCCGGCCGATGCAGTGAAACCATCGCGCAAGACATCGAGCTCGACGGGTTGAAGCTCGTCGCGTACGAAGGCGCTGACTTCGGGGAGAAAACGCTGTGCGCGTGCGGGTGTCGAAAAGTCCATGGGGCCTCTAGCGGTAGGTGACGTGATCGGATTCGAGATGGGGAATGCGGTTGAAAGCGGACAGCAAGAGCTTGCCCTTGCGATAGCGCAGCTCAGTGATGGAGGCGTTGGCGATGGCCCACAGGACATCACATGACTTCTGCGCGTTCAGTCCCAGCACGCTCTTCATGGCGATCATGGTCGGTCCACCCGAAGTCACGACCAGCGCATTGTGTCTGGACTCTTCCTGCCGTTGGCAGATGTGCAGCAACGCCGACTCGACGCGCTGCTCGAACTGCATGGCGGTTTCGAGCGGTCCCGAATCGATGGTGCCGTGCATCCACGCTTCGCAGATCGCTTCGAAGGAGTTGACCTCCTCGTCTGCTCCGCTCTCGCCTGTCAGCGGGCTCTGGCTGTGCATGCGAAAGAGCTCGAGCGCGGGGAATTCTTTCAGGCCTTCCAGGGTGTGGTACTCGCCCAGTGGCTCGCGCCCGGCAGCGCTGAGCGCTGAGCTGATGCCGCTGGCCGTTTGATGGTGGCGCTTGTTGGTGCCGATATAGGTGGCGCCAAAGCTGATGCTCTGTTCGGCAAAGAAGCGACCGAGCCGCTCACTTTGCTGCTGACCCAAGGGCGAGAGCTGATCGTAGTCGGGGGCGCCAAAGGACGCCTGTCCGTGCCTGATGATGAAAAGACGACCCATCGCGGCAAAGGTACCGGTGAGCACAGCCAGGCTGCAAGCATGCGACACGGCTCGCGCAAGCAAGGTCGACAAATGGCAGTTTGCCGACAAGAATTGGAATAAAGCGCCCCTGGATAGGCCTTCTAAGGCTAGTCTTCGCGTGCATAATCACGGGCCATATTCATGTCGCAAGCACACCATTTGGATCTCCCGGTTGTCGTTCAAAAGTACGGTGGATCATCGGTAGCAGACACCGCCAAGCTGAGGCGAGTCGCCGAGCGAATCGTCAAGACCCGCGAGCAGGGCAAGCACGTGGTCGTTGTGGTCTCGGCGATGGCGGCTACCACCGATGACCTTCTGCAGAAGGCCAAGGAAGTGGCGGCGTCTCCCAGTCGTCGCGAACTCGACATGCTGCTCAGCTGTGGCGAGCGCGCGTCGATGGCCCTTCTGGCCATGGCCGTTCATGAGCTTGGCCATGAGGCCGTCTCGCTCACTGGATCGCAGTCGGGCATCATGACCAATGATCGTCATTCCGGTGCGCGCATCATCGAAGTGCGACCGATTCGGGTCGTCGACGAGTTGTCTCGCGGCAAGATCGTTATTGTCGCTGGCTTCCAGGGCGTGTCCTACAAACGTGAAATCACCACGCTCGGGCGCGGCGGCTCGGATACGACGGCGGTGGCTCTGGCGGGTGCGCTCGGTGCCGAGTACTGCGAGATTTGCTCCGATGTCGATGGCATCTACTCGGCCGATCCTCGCATCGTCAAAGCCGCCGAGTTCCTCGAGGCCATTCGCTACGACGAGATGGTGGAACTCGCGTCGCACGGAGCCAAGGTCCTGCATGCCGCCTGCGTCGAGATTGCCGACAGCGCAGACGTCAAACTCTACGCCTGCGCCACGGCCAAGGATGGCGGTGGCACGCGCATCGATCGCGTGGGCGGGACCGCTCGTCGCAGGCCCATCGGCGTCACCGGCCAGCGCTCTTTGGTCAGGTTGCGAACAGCATCCGGAGACGCACTGCTCGGCATTGCCGCACAGCACGGTCTGGCCGTGGCGCACTTCGAGACCATGGGCGCTCAGGCTGAGCTGTGGTTTGGCTTGGCCGATGTTCCCGACTGGCCAGCTATTCGCGCACAGCTCGATCGCGTGGGCGACCTGGAAGTCCGGGAAGGTCTGGCTGCCGTGTCCGTGGTGGGAGCCGGCATCGGTTCTGATGCAGGCATCCTTCAGAAGGTGCTCGGAACTGCGAAGAGTTCTGACGTGGACGTCTTGGCCACTAGTAGCTCGCCCTTGCGGATCAGTGTGTACTGCCAGGACGGCGCCGTGGAGCGGCTGATACCACTGCTGCACAGCGCCCTCATCGAGAACGAGTAGAAAGCGTGGTCGAGCGAAGCTCCCTATGGCGCCGCTCATGGCCTCATCTGCGTGCTCTTTTGGTGCTGCTGCATCTCTTTGCCATCGTCCTCATGTCGCTGCCTTCGTCCTCCAAGCTTGGCGATCGCAGACATTGGCAAGGACCACAACAGCAGGAGGAGATGAAGCGCTGGGCTCATCGTTTTGGTGTCGACCCACAGCGCTTCGAGAGCTTCTTGTGGGACAGCGCGCAGACCTACCTGAAGGTGCGCAAGAGTGTCATCCGCCCCTTTCTCAAGTACGCCGACTACACCGGGGCTCGACAGGGATGGACGATGTTTGCCGATCCGCGCCTGCAGGGTGGGCGCATCGAAGTATCAGTCGAGCTCGAAGGCCAGTGGCAGCTGCTGTTTCGACCGCACAGCCGCCGCTACGATTGGAATCGCTGGAAGTTCGATCACAACCGAATGCGCAAGGTGCTCGGTCGGGTGGCAAGCAGCCCGCAGGATCCCGTGCTGGCCGAGCTCACGCGCTGGATCGCGCGGCAAGTTGCCGCTGAGTTTCCGAATGCCACACGCGCGAAGATCTCGGTCATCGCCTGGAAGTTGCAATCGCCA
>JAHEAK010000551.1:0-702 GCA_024642805.1 Kofleriaceae bacterium
ACACGATGGATTCCTTCGGCTTGCGCGTGTCGCGATAGAAGTTGGCGAAAATGGCAGCAGAGGCCGCACCATCGAAGCAGCGATCGTGGAAAAAGATCTTCAAGCTCGGAGCGGTCACCTGGCGAGCAGAGTAGCATGCTCATGCCAGCCATGAGCGAGCGGCACATCCTTCACATCGACCTCGATGCCTTCTTCGCATCCGTCGAGCAACGCGACGACCCTTCGTTGCGGGGCAAACCCGTGCTCGTAGGCGGTTCACGAGAGCGAGGCGTGGTGGCCGCCGCATCCTATGAGGCCCGTGCCTACGGCGTGCATTCCGCCATGCCGATGGCCGAGGCGCTCCGACGCTGCCCGCAGGCCATCGTCGTGCGCCATCACATGGAGCGCTATCAAGAGGCCTCGCATGCCTTCTTCGACATCCTCGGCGATTTTTCGCCATTGGTCGAAGGCCTGTCAGTGGACGAAGCCTTTGTCGACGCCAGCGGCATGGAAAAACTATTAGGCGACGCCCGTAGCATCGCCATGCAGATCAAAGCTCGTGTGCGCGCCGAGCTGCAGCTTGTGGCCTCGGTGGGCATCGCCCCCAATAAGTTCGTTGCCAAGATCGCCTCCGACTTCGGCAAGCCCGATGGCCTGTACGAGGTCACACCGGATCGACTCCTGGCGTTTCTTCATGCCTTGCCGGTCTCGCGTCTGTGGGGC
>JAHEAK010000551.1:712-4154 GCA_024642805.1 Kofleriaceae bacterium
CAAGCTGGCCGCTCTCGGTCTTCGCAGCATCGGCGACGTGGCCGGCTTTCCGCAGCGCATCCTGGAAAAGAAGCTCGGCAGCGCGCAAGGAGCTCATCTTTCGCGTCTGGCCCATGGCCTCGACGATCGCCTCGTCGAAGGTGGTCGCGGTGCCGTGAGCATTGGTCACGAGGAGACCTTCGAGCACGACATCAGCGATCGCGAGGTCCTGAGCAAGGTACTCCTGCGACAAGCCGACAAGGTGGCGCGCCGGCTGCGCAAGAGCGAGTCGCGAGCTCGCACCGTTGTACTCAAAATCAAGTACGCCGATTTTCAATCGCTGACCAGGCGGCGCACCTTGCCAGACGCCACCAGTGACGCCAGCGTGCTGTGTGAGACCGCCTGCGAGCTGCTTGCCGAGCTTGCCGTCGACGACGATCATGGCAAGGCGCATCGGGTTCGCCTGTGCGGCCTCAGTGCGGCCAACCTGGAAGGTCGGGACGCGCCTCGTCAGCTCGGCTTCAACGAAGAAAGCCGCGCGCGCGGCGAGCGCTTGGGCGAGGTTCTCGACGCCATCCAAGATCGCTTCGGAGATGGCAAGCTGATGCGCGCCATCCACAAAGACGAGGACAGCTAGGGCGCGCCCAGGACCGCCGCCCAGTTCGCCTTGCTGGCTACCGGCCCGACGGCAAAGCAGGTAAAGCGCTTGCGACGCCAGGACACGGCATAGAGCCCGTCTTCGGTTCGGCGATGGACCTGTGGTGGCGCGTCGTGGGCCCGCCAAAATGCCACGCTCACAGCCTCGCCGCCCATGCGGTAGCGCACGATGGCCATGTCGCGTTTGAAGATCGTCAGTAGGCTGGCGCTCTGCGGAACCAAGTTGTCGTTGACCTCGGGCCAGGGCACCGGCTCACCAAAGATGCCAAGCGACCAGGCGCGAATCTCGAGCCCGCTCGGATGGTCGAGCGCCAACTCGCCTTCGCCCAGATGCGCCTCGATGAAGGTGGTCAGCGCCTCGTTGTCGCGATTGGGAAAGAGTGTGTAGATGATGCCAACCGTGCCGAAGAGCACCGTCAGTGTCACCAGGAGCGAGGTGTAGACGCGACGGCGCGCTGGCCTCGGAGGGCTGACGGCGGCGTGTGGGAGTTCCTCGCCCTCTTTGGTGATTTCGGCGTCGACGAGCTTCATGTTTACATCTGCGGCGCTGGCCAGTGCGGTTCGCAACCAAAGCGGCGCGTGAACTGGCTACGCACGAACTGAAGTAACACAGCTGGATTCGCGCTGCTTTGGTGGCGACACAAGAAATCGCCCTCGGGGTGCTGCTGGCGCGTGAGGGCAATACTTTGGCGCAGATTGGTCGAGCTCTCGTAGTGCACCATCGCGCTCTTTCCGCTGGGATAGTCCAGCAGTCCGTCCACCACGCGCACCTGGAAGACGCCCGGCTCCTCGGGGGCGTGGCGATCCGCGTCGCTGAGCGGATACCAATGCACGAAATCGGTCTGCACCGTTCGATGGTAGGGTCTGGCAGCCAGATGCTCAACCAGCGTGTCATCGAATTCGGCGGGTCGACGCGCTCGCCCGACCGACTCCTCGAGGCCGATTGCGTGGAGGCCCAGGCAGGGCTCGTCGACGAGAGTCTCGATCTGATTTATATGGATCCGCCCTTCGGCACCGGCATCGTTCGCAAGAGCGGCGATGCCAACTACGACGATCGACTCAGCGATCCAGACCTCTTCCTCGAGTGGCTCGCGCCTTGCCTCACGGGTTGCCACCGGCTCCTGAAGCCCTCAGGCTCGCTCTTTGTGCACCTGGACTATCGGACCGTGCACTACGTCAAGGTCCAGCTCGACAGACTCTTCGGTCGCCAGCACTTCGTCAACGAGATCATTTGGTGCTACTCGGTCGGAGGCAAGAGTCGGCGCAGCTTCGGCAAAAAGCACGACACCATTCTCTGGTACGCCAAGAGCTCCGACTACCTCTTCTTTCCGCAGGAGGTCGCGGTGCCTCGCAAGGGCTCCTCACACATGCGGGTGGTCATGGACGAGGATGGCAAGCCGGTGCAGGAGAAGACCGACCGCAAGACCGGCAAGGTCTATCGCTACCCGATCAGTGCCGGCAAGGTCCCCGAGGATTGGTGGACTGACATCGAGACGCTCAACCACAGCGATCGCGAGCGCGTCGGTTGGCCAACCCAAAAGCCCAGCCGTCTCCTCGAGCGCATCATCAAGGCCACTACAGAGCCTGGGCAACGCGTGGCCGATTGGTTTTCTGGTTCGGGTACCACGGCGGTGACAGCCCAGCGTCTTGGACGCTCATTCACGGTAACCGATCGCTCGCCTGAGGCCATCTCCTGTGCCGTGGAACGCCTTCAGGCGCAAGGCAGCATGCTGGCAGGCCAAGGCCAGGCCCCGCCAAACCTGGTTATCGAAGGCCCCCTGCTTTCACGGCAGGAGGGGGCATCGGGCACTCGACAAGAGTGCTAAACGCATGACACCATTACCCACATCCTCGGGCTCCGTCTCTGGGGGTCGCAAACAAGTGGCCTACCGCGAGCCGTCTCCCAGGCGACAGAAAAATGGTCGACGACGAAAATAAGAGCGCGAGCGAGGCAGTCAAGCTTCGTTCCGCCATGCTGACTGACGTAGGCGTTGTACGCGAGCACAACGAAGACTCGGCCACCATGGATCCGAAGCATCGCTTCTTCGTCGTTGCCGATGGCATGGGCGGTCACGCCGCCGGCGAGGTTGCCTCTGCGATGGCGGTCGAAGGCATCGCCAAAGCGCTGGATGCAGCCGCCACCGAGCTTGCCTCGTACGCCGAGTCACCAACCGATGAAGCTCGACAAGAGGTCGCGCAGATCTTGGAAGAGGCAGTTCGCGAAGCCCACCGCTCCGTCTTCGAGCGTGGTGTTTCCGAGGCCGACAAAGCCGGCATGGGCACCACGCTGGATGTCCTGCTGATCTCTGGCCAAGAGGCCTTCATCGCTCACGTTGGCGATAGCCGCACCTACTTGATGCGCGGTGACAGCGCTGCCCAGATCACTACCGATCACACTGTCGCCGAGGTGCTCGTCATCGAAGGCAAGCTATCCGCCGAAGAGGCACTGGTCTCTCCTCTGCGAACCATCCTGGTCAATGCCCTGGGCGTGGCTGCGGAAGTGGGCGTGGAGATGGCCCATCTCACCCTGCAAAAGGGCGATCGGCTGCTGATGTGCTCGGATGGTCTGCACGACTATTACCCCAAAGAGCAGGAGCTCTTCACCGAGGTGACCACGCACGAGCCACAGGAGGCTCTCAGCAGGCTCATCGAGGCGGCCAAGGAACGCGGTGGCCACGACAACATCACCGCCATCATCATCGAGGTTCTCGAAGCGCCGCACGTGGAAGAGGCCTCGACGGTACCCATCCCGATCATTCGAGCCGCTTCCGACGGCGTACCTCAGGCTATCTCTCGCGACGACACG
>JAHEAK010000552.1 GCA_024642805.1 Kofleriaceae bacterium
GTGGTCGCGAGCAAGGGCGACACGGTGCAGGCTCGGCTCACAGACGATACCGGCCGGGCCGTCAGCATCGACCTCGCTCGGGGAGTGGCCCGGGTACGAGTCGACGGCGAGAGCGAGATTGCCAGCGCGCAGCTAGAGATTTCGGTGCCGGCCAAGAGCCGGGTCGATATCGAAACCATCTCGGGACGAGTCGAGGTCTCGGGGATTGCAGGCCATGTCGACATTGAAAGCATCTCCGGCGACGTGCAGGTAGCGGATGCAACCAGCGTCGACATCGAAACGGTGAGTTCCGATATTGCCGCAACGAAGATCTCAGGCTCGACATCAATAAGCTCCGTATCCGGTCGTCTGACCCTGTCGATGACCGAGCCTGCCACCCAGGTCGAGCTCGAGACGGTGTCCGGATCCATCGAGTTTGCCGGCAGTTGCGCCGCTCGCTGCCGCCTCGATCTCGAGAGCCTCTCAGGGGATATCGATCTCAAGCTCGACAGCAAGCGAAGTGTCTTTGAGCTGGACTTTGAATCCTTCTCGGGAACGATGCGCGACGCGCTTGGGCTCAGCATCACCGCCAGTGAAGGCAAGCAGGGTCGCGGTGTTCGCTCCGCTGGCTTCTACGGCAAGGAAAAGTCTGACGGCACGATCGAGGTTGAGACCCACTCTGGAAATCTCAGCCTGAAGAAGTTGTAGTCGCCTGCGACTTTTTTGAAACTCTCTCGGGCTTGCGCTCACTACCAGGTGAACACGATGAGCGCTCACTCTCGAGTCGCTCTCCACCTCGAAGGGTTTCGAACATGCTAAAACGTGCAGCGCTCCTACTTGCCATCCTTGTGTGCGGCTGTGATGCCACCAGCGATCAGGCTCCACCTTCCTTTGGCTCACCTTCGCCCTCGCCCGATCCAGGTTGTCAGAGGGTCTGTAGAAATCTATTGGGCGAATGCTCTGCAGTGAGCGAGAGCGAGAGTGAGGCCCTCAATGACTGCACCAGGCAGTGCAAGTCTAGGCAGCTGCAGTTGTCAGGCGAAGAGCTGGCGTGCCTGCGCGGCTTGCCTTGTGACAGTCCCAGCGAGACTTGCTTGGGCGATTGACCGGCAGCCGACGAGGATGTCAACGCCTTGCAGTATGGGCGCTGCCAGCAGTGCAGGCGCTAGCAGCTGCCCTCGCTGCACGTCTCGGCCAAGGCCTTGCCTTCCGCGAGCCCTGGCAAGACGTAGAGCGGAGCAAAGCCGCCCCCTGGGGTTCGCATGTTGGTGACCTGACCGCTGTAGACGCGAGCGCTGAACATGAAGGCATTACCTCCGTAGGCGTAGGCGCGCACGTCGACCTTGAGCAGCTCCTGTTTGCCGTCCACGACGACCATGCGATCGCTCGGCGGCACGAGTTGTTGAGCGACGTAGTCTCCAGCCAAGATGCTCTCGAAGACGGTACGAGTGAGCTTGCGACCAGCATACGCCGCGCGACTGCCATAGCCCGTTGCTGGCTTGAAGAAGAGGTCTTTGCGCTCGGCCCACAACGTCGCGGCATCTTCACGCCGAACTAGACGCGTAGGGGGCACGACGCGGCCCAGCAGAGAAATGGTCTCTTCGGGAATGCCGAAGGCGCGCAGCCGACTGGAGTCAGAAAGGATGGCCAGGTTGCGCTTGTTGGCAAAGAGCGCGTAGGCGTGCGGATGCGGAGTAATCACCGCGCATCCGGTCTGCCATGCTTCGCGCAGCGCGACCGAGCCTTCGGCCTGCAAGTAGAAATCGGTCAGGCGATTGTAGACCAGATCGATGGTGTCGCCCGCATGGTGGAGTCGACCGTCCTCGCACACCAGCTCTTCCGGCGCGAGGATGCGCGTCTCGATACCGTTCCTCTCGAAGAGCGCCTTGAAGAGCAAGAGTTCGGGATAGAGAAACTGCGTGTGTGGCGCTTCATCTACGATGGCAATGCGCCGCAGCTCGGGACGGCCGCCAGCGTGCGCCTCGGAACGAAACATGGTGACGATGGCTTCCTCGAGGGCGTCATCATCGTGGGCGGACTTCATTAGCGGCTCGACAGCGGTGCAACACGCGGCCTGTGCTTTGCCAAGAGCCAGGTTGAGCATGGCGCCACCCGCATTGGTGTTGATCTCGATGAGTTTCGGTCCCCCTTTGGCCAGGTGGAAGTCGTAGCCAAAGAAGACACCTAGCGCGCCGCTTTGCACGCGGGCGAGGGGTGGCGCCGCGGCCAGGACCTCGGCCCGATAGCCTTCGTTGGCGCCGACCAGTAGGAGAGCGTCAATCGCGCTTCGAATGCTGGCCACCTGCTCCTGTCCCACGAAGACGGGTCCCGGCGAAAACGCGTTCGGCATGGCCTCGCGAATGCGCTCGTACGCGCCGACTACGAAGTCATCGAGTTGAGTGGCAAGCTTGTCCGGATCCAAAGTGATGCACTGACATCCGCGATTCATGGCGTTGACGCGCTCGTCACTGGGCATGCGGCGATTATGCGCCATCGGCGGTCGATTGCACTGGCCAGGCCGCGTCATTGTATTCACCAGAGGCCAGAGAGTTTTCTGCCGCCCGTGTCGATGGCGTGCCACCTTGCCAGCCTGTTGGCGCGCCTTTGCTCTTGCCGCTTTCCGACGGCCTGGCGGCCTGGCACACTGCGCGCGTGGCCCTGCACGTGCACCAAAGAACCACCCCGGCCCTTGGCATTCTGGCCTTGGCTTCGCTCGTGGCTTTGCTTGTCTTTGGAGGATTACTGGCGACGCAAGCGAGCGCTCTGCTGGCTGTCCTCACAGCGCTCGCGGCACTGAGTCTATTGCGTCTGGGATGGACCGTCGTGCGAGTGCGCGGCCAAGCCCGTATGGCAGCAGAAGCGAGCACGGCTTGTGCGCCCAATGCGACGACCAGTCTCGGGCCGACCGACCAGGGCTCGGCCCCTGCCTTCGTGTGTCGCGCTCGACAAGGCGTCGGCACGCGCGCGCGCGAGGGCTTCGTGGTCATCTCCAACGAGAGCGCCTGCTTTCTTCCGAGCGAGCCCTGGCACAACGCACTCTTCGAACTAGCACTCGGTCTGGTTGTCACTCGGGTGAATCTCACCGAGACCAGCATCAGCGCGATCGAGTCGCCGGCGCTGAGCGAGGAGATTTCGCAAGCGGTCCGAGTTCGGGATGGCCTCTTCCTCGATTCGAGCTGGGCGTGGATTGGCGGCCGCACCTGGCTAAGTCAGGCATCGAGCAAGACACTGCTAACGCTCCGAGATCCAGTGCCAGCAGCACTCGCCGAGCGCTGGCCGCGACAGGCTGCGTCGCCAGAAAAACTCCGCTCCACGAAGGTGCGAGTGCTGAGGGTCTCCCTGGGAGTCGTGGCCACCTTGCTCGGCACTGGCATCATTGCCTGGCGCCTCACTCACAACAGTGACTATTTGATTGCCGGTATCAGCTTCGCGAGTCTTGTTGGCATCTCGGTGGCTGGTGGGCTCTTCGTCGCCTCACGCGTGCAGAGCTGAAGCTCTTCTCGCTCTAGTACGGATCGTTGATGTGGCAGTGGACGTGCATCCGCTGGTACCAGTCCTTGAGCCGAGGGAAACTTTCATCGGCCCCAAAGACAGGCTCGATGCCGCGAGCTACGGTCGCAAAGCACTTGAAGCAGCTAAAGAGCGTGATGTCGGCGTACGAGAACTCGCCAAAGATCCACTGGTGACCCTCGAGCTGCAACTCAAAGCTATTCACGCGCCGGCGAAACTCCGCGATCAGTTGCTGCTGGATGGCGGCATTGGCCTCGACGCTGCGACCGGTCGCTCGGTCCACGATGTTGCGAAACATGGCTTCGTCGGCGCCAGCGATGACTCCATTTGCAAAGTAGTCGGGCGAGAAGGCGGCAAAGCCCGGAATCTGGCAGGCATCGTCGATCATGCCATGGAAGAGCGCGATCGCGGGTCGATGCGCCGCTGGGAATACCCTGGGTTCTGGGAATCGGGTTTCTATGTGCTGGGCGATCGACCAGCCATCCTTGAAGACAAGATCCGTGCCCTCACTATCGTCGACAAGCAGCGGCGTGGTCATTGCCTGCGCGAATGCTAGAGCCTCGCGCAGTTCGGAAGCCCGAAGCTCGATCCACGTAACGGGAACCTGCTTGGCAAGCAAGAGAGCGCGGGTTCGCCAGCCAAAGGGCGAGAACCAGGAACCGT
>JAHEAK010000043.1 GCA_024642805.1 Kofleriaceae bacterium
CTTCTCGCGCTGACTCTGGGCACCACAACAACCGCGACCTTCGACCAGGCACAGAACTTCGTCGCAGGTGCCTGCGTTGTCCTTGCTCGGGTTCTGGCTAACAGGGGCAGCGGCAAGCGTCTTGGCCTCGGCAAGCTCAGCAGCGGGGCTCGACTGGACACTGGACTGGACACTGGCAGTCACTTGGACGGGGGCGGCAGCGGGAACCGCTTCCTTGGCTTGTGTGTTGCGATGAGAACTACTCTTAGCCTCGGGCTTGACAAGAGCAACCGGCTCGGCAGCAACCTTGTGGGCTTTCTCTACGGCTGCCTCGGCTGGGGTCTCGGCTTCAAACACCATCTCCTCAGCCAGGTCTGCGCTAGAATCTGCGCTCGAATCTGCGCTCGAATCTGCGCTCGAATCTGCGCTCGAATCTGCGCTCAAATCGGCAAGCTCGGCTTTTGGCATCGCTGCACTGCGCTCTTCGTCAAGGGCGAGAGACTCGGTGGTGGTCTGCGGGCGCACTTGCGATAGCGTCTGCGAATCCTGATCGGAACCAATGCCGCGAATGAGCAAGGCCGTGATGCTGGCGGTGAGAACGATGAGCAAGAGTCCACCTGCGGCGATGATCGAAATCAGCAGTGCCGGCGAGCGAGTCTGTGCTTCGGGGCTCTCGACGATAGGGGCGAGAACCGGGGTGCGAAAGGCGTTAACGTCGACGAGGGGTTCGGGTGCGCGGCGAGCGCTCACCGCTTGCGTCGCATTCATGTCGCGGTAGCGGCGGGCCAGCTCGCGCATGTCGAGCATGCCGGAACCGTCTTGCAGGGGCTCCTCGTTGTCGTTCTTGGCGGCGGCGACCGGTGCGGGTAGTGCGACGACGTTGTCGTTCTCGTCGATCGCATCCAAGAATGATTTAAGTGCTGGTTCCATTGTGCCCCCCGGCTCTGCCTGCTCCAGGGCTTAGTCCCCAGATAGGATAAGTACTAAGCAATACCTATTCCAACGCGGAATAGCGCCTCAGCTCCGGCGGCATCTACCTAACTAGCTGTTTAGGCTAGAGCGGTCGTGGGCGACCATGCTTGGTGACCTGGTCGTCAGGCCCCCCCTTTTGGTACAGCTGTCCCTTCTCATGACAAAGGGCCCTCATGACAAAGGGCCCTCATGACAAAGGGCCCAACCGCGCTGCGGAAGAGCCCTCTGTGCGACGGCGCCGCTGAGCGGTGCGCGTCGATGGTTCGCAAGCGAGCGGGCAAGGTGCCCTACTCGCGTGCACGTCAGCCTACTGACAGATCTTGACGCCGTCCTGGTTGCTGTTCACACAGCTCCAGGTGCCTGGGCAGGTGCCGTCGCAGGCACCGCCGGCACAACCAGCAACCTGGCCGTTGGTGTCACCACAGACGATGCCGCAAGCGTTGCCGATGGGGTTCATCTGCGCGTCGGTGATTTGCACGATGCACAGAGAAGCGCCAGGCCCCTCATAGCCGGGACACACCGAGCCCGCGCCGGTGCACTCGTTGAAACAGGCGCCACCGCCAGCTCCCGCGCTCAGACACACATAGCCGGTTGGACAGCCACCGGTAGGATCAGCCTCCGAAGCGGTGCAAGCCTGACCGTCGGCAACGCCACTTGGCATCGCGTCGGCGCCGCCCGTCGGATCAGCGTCCGCGGAAGAGCCGTTAGCATCGGCAGCGGGGCCGCCGCCGTCTCCGCTATCGCCGCCGCTGCAGCCAAGAGCAAAGGTGAGTGCCATGATCGAAAGAAGGGTTGTCAGGGTGCGCATAAGTCTCCAAAAAATAGGTGCTAGGGAAGTGGCCGATGGCGGTGGCCAGCTCGTGCTGGCTACCCTCCGGCAGCGGCGCGAGGGTAAACAAATCGGCGGGGATTCGTCGACAACCAACTGCGATCTTCGCAGGGCAACCCAGAAAACTGGTTAGATCTTAGGAAGCTAGGGATCCTATCAGTGGCTAACCGGGCATTGGGCAAGCGCGGCCTGTCCACACGAGAAGCTCGAGCGATTGGCTCGATCGCTCAGCTGCCGACTCTGGCGACGATCGATCGTACCGACTCAGCAAAGGCGGCCTCGTGATAGCGCTGAAACTCGGTCCAGGTGCACAGGGTCGTGGAGTCGGTGACCCTATCGACGAAGACCTTGCCGAGCAGGTGGTCGACTTCGTGTTGATAGGTGCCAGCCGTGATGCCGCGAACCTCCGTGTCGATCTCGACGCCCTGGCGATCCCAGGCGCGCACGCGAATGTGTATGGCTCTGGAAACCATTCCGCGCAGATTGGGCACGCTCAGGCAGCCCTCGTAGTTGTCGAAGCACTCGTCGCCGAGGATCTCGATGACCGGATTCACCAGAACCGTCAGCGGAATGTTGGGCTTGTAAGGATAGCGCGGGTTGTTCTTGACCTCCATCGCACAGATGGCGATGGGTTCGTAGACTTGAATGGCAGCGAGCCCGGCGCCGTTGGCATCGTGCATGGTCTCGATGAGGTCGTCGATGAAGCGCTGGACTTCCTCGCTGGCCAGCTCCTCGCGCGAAATCTGGCGAGCCCTCTGTCGCAGTATCGGGTGACCTAGCTGGGCAATCTTGCGGATCGTCATGTCGATTGCCCGACCATAGCTGACTCTCGAAGATCGATGGGCAGGGCTTCGCGCATGATCACTTCTTCGATGCTGATCTCACAGCCATAGGCCAAAATTTCCACGCCGGCGCGCGAGGCTTCGCGCAAGCGCTGAGCGTAACGAGGGTCGATTTCGTCGGCGGGTCGGATCCCACCGGTGCCGGCGCGCGACACGCAAAAGAGCATGATCGCCCGATGCCCTGCCTCGACCATGGCCATGAGCTCGCGCAGATGTTTCTCGCCACGCGCCGTGACCGAGTCGGGAAAAGCCGCTCTGCTTGCACCATCAGCCATGGTCACGTTCTTGACTTCAACGAAGGCGCTGGAATCTTCCCAGTCGACGACAAAATCCACGCGGCTCTTGTCGCCATAGGGCACCTCACTGCGCACGCCGCTCCACCCGCGCAGCTCGCCGATGACCTGGGCCTCGATGGCTTCGTTGACGATGGCGTTGGCTCGCCCGGTGTGCACCAAGGTGAGCTGGCCCCGCGACTCGACCAGCTCCCAGGTGTAGGCCAATCTGCGCTTGGGATTGTCGGAGTGACTCAGCCAGACTCGCGATCCAGGTTCGGCCATGGTGCGCATGGAACCGGGGTTGGGACAGTGCACGGTCAAGGTCTCGCCGGTGTCTAGCTGCACATCCGCAAGGAAGCGCTTGTAGCGGCGCAGCAATCGAGCTTCGATGAGCGGCGGCAAGCGCATGCGAAGGAAGATACGCGCAGGGCCAGGCGCGCGGTATAGTTGCCGGGCTATGTTGTACCGGGCTCGCCAGCTATCGATCACCTCGGCGCTTGTCGCTGTCGTGCTCCTGGCGGCCTGCCCTGCCCGCTCGCCGCTGGGCGGCCAGAACAATAGCAACGACGCTAGCGCAGGCGACTCGCCGCGCATGCCCGCCAAGATCATCTTGATGATCGGCGACGGCATGGGACGGGGCCAGCTCGAGGCCTCGTCCATTTATCAGTACGGGGCCCCCGATCGCCTCTTCCTCGAGAGCTTGCCGGTGCGCGGCGACATCACCACCAGCAGCCCCTCGGGCATCACGGACTCGGCGGCCTCGGCCACGGCCATGGCGACAGGTGAGTTCACGCTCAACGGCCGCGTCGGGATCGATCTCTTCGAACGCCCGGTCCAAAACCTGGTTGAGCTTGCCAAAGAGCACGGCATGGCAACCGGCATCGTCACCACCACGCAGCTGGCGCACGCCACGCCGGCTTGCTTTGCCGCGCACGTCAGCAGTCGCAATCAGTATCAAGAGATCGCCGCACAGATGGCCGAGCTGCGCCCCGATGTCATGCTCGGCGGTGGCCGCAACGATTTCGAATCGCGTGGCGATGGCCGCAACCTGAGCGCGGAGCTGGTCGAGGGCGACTATGAGCTGGTCTACGACGCCACGCAGCTGCAAAGCGCAAGCGTCAGCCAACACCCGCGACTCATCGGTCTGTTTGCGCCTGGCCACATTCCCTATCGCATCGATCGCAGCGAGAGCGACGACTACCCAACCCTCTCGCAAATGAGTCTGGCGGCCCTCGAGCGTCTCGATGGTGATCCGCAGGGCTTCTTCCTGATGATCGAAGGCGGTCGCATCGATCACGCCGGCCACGCCAACCAGATCGAGCGTCTCATCGGCGAGACACTGGCCTTTGATGAAGCGGTACAGAGCGTGGTCGAGTGGGCAGGCAGTCGCCAGGACCTGACCATCCTGGTCACCGCCGATCACGAGACTGGCGGTCTGCAGGTCACCGAGAACCGCGGCATGGGCCAGACGCCGGGGGTTTCCTGGCGCTGGGGCAATCACACCAACACCAGCATCCAGTTCTTCGGCATGGGCCCGGGTTCAGAATTCTTCCAAGGCTTCCTGCGCGATCACCGCTGGGTGCACGGTGTGCTGGCCTCTCTGATTCGCGATGGCAGTCCGATGCCACCGCCCAGCATTCTCACCAACGGCAACCTCGAAGACCTCTTCGGACCGACCGTCGCAGCCGATCACCCAAACAGCGAAGACCCGAGTAGCCGACTCACCAGACTCAGCGCCGGCACCGATAGCAGAGGCCTGGCTGTCGGCCTCGAGGGCCTCTTTCGCTGGGACACGGGCGCGACCATCGTCCTCATCGATGTCGACTACGGGCTGGCCACGGGTCCGCGCACGCTCAACCAACTGAGCGACAACAGCAGCGCGGCCAATGCCCTGCTCAGTCGCCTGCGCCTGCCCGCCCCTGCTGACAACGGCTTTGGTGCCGACCTGGTGTTCGTGTCCTTGCATGGCGTCGAGCCCAAGTTCGAAGAGAGCCTGGCCACGGCGGGTCTGCGCGGGCTGCGCGCCCCCTATGGCGAGAGCAACGACTTGCGAACGATCAAGGTGGCAAGCAACTACGCAGACCATGTGCGCAGCAACGGCGATGGCGCAATCGTAGAGGCCAATCGCGGTCTTGAGTTCTTCGTGCGCTGGCAAGAGCTCTACCCTGGCCGAGACTCGCCACCTGAGGACGCGGCCATCGCCCTGTGGGCCGTGCAGGTGCGAGAAGACGGCAGTCTGAGCAGTCAGAGCCTGCCGGCCCTCAGTGGCAATGCAGACGAGCAGGCGCCCAGGCCGCTCGTCATTCGCCCTTAGCGCGAGCCCTGCTCAAAGCGCATGGCGAGGAGCGTATCCGCTGCCCTTTGACAGCCCTCGCCCAAGAGATCGTCGGTCTGGATCGAACGGCCAGGCCCGGTCGCGTTGTCGAGGGCGCTGCGATAGGAAGGATCGTAGTGCACCTCGAGAACGCGCTGAACGAAGCCATCCCAGTCGCGCGCCTGCGCAAGCTCAGCCCAGGCGGCAATCTCCTGTGAGCCGTGGCGGGTCTTGAGCCACTTGAGCTTGGCGAGCAATTGGTCGGCGTCCTGATGCCAGTGCTGATAGCGCGCGTTGAGAAAGCGCACGCGATCCTCGATGGGCACCTCCACCTCGATGCGCAGGCTGCCACGCAGCATATCGATGAGAGCCTTGGGGCAGTAGACCTGGCCTATCTTGGCGCTCTCGGCCTCGGTCCAGACCGGCCGCTCGGGGCTCATGGCGTTGAGCGCCGACCACAAGCGCGTGTCGAAGCACTTCTGAGATAAATTCTGTCCACCCACGGGTTCCCCCAAGAGCGAGCCCTGATGATTGGCCAGGCCCTCGAGATCCAGAACCTGTTCGCCGCGCTCGGCCAGGATTTGCAGGATCTCGGTCTTGCCAGTGCCGGTGAGACCAGCCAGCACGCGGTATTCAAAACCGAGCGGCAGCTCGCGCAGATCTTCGAGGACCTGATTGCGGAAGGCCTTGTAGCCGCCCTCGAGCAAGCAAACCGGCCAGCCGATCTGCTCCATGACCATGGCAAAGGACCGCGAGCGCTGGCCCCCGCGCCAGCAATAGATGAGTGGCTTGTAGCCGCCGGGCCTGTCGGCCAGATGGGTGGACAGGTGGTGGGCGATGTTGCGACTCACGAGCGCCGCGCCCACCTTGCGGGCTTCGAGCACGGACACTTGCTTGTAGATGGTGCCAACCTTAGCCCGCTCGTCGTCATCGAGCACGGGCAAGTTGCAGGCGCCAGGCAGATGATCCTCGGCGAACTCGCTGGGCGAGCGCACATCGATGATCTCGTCGAACGAGCTCAAATCGAGGTCTTGTGCACCAGCTTGTTTCATCGCTGCAGGCGCACATACCAAAGAACGCGGGCAACTCTCAAGTGGAGTCGCCCGCGCCCTCAGTGGCCGCTGTTCGGCCTTCAGGCGGCCCCGCGGAGCGCGGAACAGCCCACATCACAAACCTAGTCGTTGTCGGTGATGGTGATGGTGTGCGTGGTAATTGCACCCACGCCGTTGGCCATCGCCGAGTTCTCCAGCGACAAGCCGATGGTCTCATCACCCTCAGCGACGGCGTCATCCACGATGCTGATGCTGCGCGAGGCGGTGGTCGCACCGGCAGGAATCGTGATGTTGAAGAAGCGCTCATTGGTGACGTTGCTGTCGGTGTCGTTGGCCGCGCCACCCGTGATGCTATAGGTGAGGACGACATCGTGCGTCTGCGCCACGTCGATGCTGACAGCAATCGCCACCGCGCCGACGTCTTCGCTGACGGTCTGGGTGTCGACATCCAGGGTCGCCACGCCATCAACGCCCTGCAGGGCCGTCACGTTGAAAGCAGCGCTCGGAGCCGATACCGAGCCAGCCGACTCGACCTCGAGGGTGTAGCCGGTACCGACCGCGTCAATGCGCAGATCGGCAAAGCTGGCGACGCCATCCACAGCGGCTACCGTGGTGGTGCCGAGCAGGCGGGCAGGAACCATGCTGACGAACTCGCCATCGCCAATCAGGTTGTCCAAGGCACCGATCAGGGTCATGACCGCGGTGGTCTTGTCGACGCTGAACACGGAGTTGGGATTGGTGGCACCCTCGCCCGTGATCGCGAAGAGGCTGCCGTCGGCGGCAAAGGTAATGGCGGAGACGCCGTCCTCGGAGAAGGTCCCGACTTCCGCAGCCGTGAGAGCGACGGGATCGACGATCACCAGGCGGCGGTCAGCGGTCGACTCAGCGGTGGTCAGCGCGATGGCGTAGAAGCTGTTGTTGCTGGGGTCGATCGACATGCCCGCGAAGCTCTCAACGGCGGGGGTGGCAACGACCGGGCCAAGGCTGGTGCTGGTGGCGGTCACGAAGTCGACCTCGAGGAGCTCATTGGAGCCGTAGTCCAGCGAGAGCACACGACCAGCGCCGGCGGGGTCAAAGACCATGCCGCGCAAGCTCTGGCCGGTGGCGCCCAAATTGCTCACTTCATCGGTGGCGAGGTTCAGCGAAAAGAGGTTGTTGCTGCTGCGAACGCCCACGTAGGCCAGCCCATCCGCTGGGTTGATCATCATGGCTCGGGTCTCCCTGTCCATGAAGCTCTCGTACCAGCCCACGCTTTGCAGGTTGGTTGGATCGAGGAGATCGACAATGGCGGGACCGTTGCCAGAAGAGTGCGCGATGAGCTGACCTGCGTTGTTGGCCAGGCGAATGGTGACATCGCCGGTGCCTGCGCCGATGGCGTTGCCAAAGGCATCTTCAAATTGCACGCTGACCGGTGCGGCCATGGGCGACATCGCCTCTACGTTGGCTGGCTGTCCCACGAAACCGAGTCCGGCAAGGGCGCCGACGGTGATGTCGAAGGCCTCGGTCTCGGCGCTCTGCGCTCCACTGGTGGCAAGCAGGGTGTAACCGAGGCCGACCTTGTCGACGAAGACGTCATCAAAGGTGGCGACGCCGGCGGTGGTCATCTGGCTCAGTGTTCCACCAAGAGTGCCGGTGCTTGGGTTGCTCTCGATGCTCAAGGTGATCGAGGTGGCGTCGGTGATCAGGCTGTCGTTAGCGTCGCGGGCTTCCACCGTGATCGTAAGAAGATCACCGGCCGCGCTCGTGACAGGCTGGGTGGTGATGCTGAGGCTAGCCAGAGCCGGCGATACGGCAGCGTCTGGATTGTTGTCGACGGATGCATCCTCGTCGCCACCGCCGCCGCCGCCGTCGTCGCCGCATGCGCTAAGAGAAATGCCGACCAGGAGGCCGAGCGTGATGTGCGATAATTGAAGGAGTTTCATATGTGGGTCCTGTGCTAGATCGGCCGAAAACGGCCCATAACTGCGAAATCCAGCCATGTGTAACGAGCCGCCGGCCCGCTGCCAAGAAAAATTCAGGGAATTCCCTGACTATTTCTCAGTGAGATACTGACTTACGTCGGCCCCTGCACACAGGTCCTGAAGCGGGATCAGTCGCCGGTGCCTTGCCTCCGCCGGAGCCTTGCCTCCGCCGGCGCCTTGCCTCCGCCGGCGCCTTGCCTCCGCCGGCGCCTTGCCTCCGCTGGCGCCTTGCCTCCGCCGGCGCCTTGCCTCTGGCGGTGGTGGCGGCCCGTCTACTGTTCCCGGACGCCAGCGGTGACGCCGTCTTTGACCCAGTACATCAGCGGCAGCGCCAGGCCGCTCAGAATCGTCAAGCCATAGACGAGGGGCAAGACATTGCCCGCCAGGGAGCGACCAATAAAGAGGCCGAGGGGCAGTGATATCAGGGTCGACACCGAGGCGATGACCGCGGCCGCCGTGCCCGCGATGTGGCCGAGCGGTTCCATGGCCATAGCGTTGAAATTGCCAAAGAGCATGCCGATGCAAAAGAAGGCCAGCACCAAGAAGACCATGAACAGCCAGAGCGGCGGAATGCCCCCGAGCCAGGTGGCCAGCAGAGAAAAGCCAGAGGAGAGGACAGCCAGGGTCCAGACCGCGCGAAAGGACAGGCGAAACATGCCGACGGCGAGCACCATGCGCGCGTTGAAGACCGAGGCCAGGCCGAGGGCTAAGGCCAGTCCTCCAAAGTAGAGGGGAAAGAGATCGCCGACCCCGTAGATGTCTTGAAAGATCTGGCGAGACGAATTGAGGTAACCAAGAAAGGCACCGAAGACCAGGCCAGCCGCGATGGTGAAGGCCAGCGCCACCCGGGTTCGGAAAGTCTCGACGATGGCGTGGCCAATGCGACGCATCGACAGGGGCACGCGGCGCGCTCGAGGCAGGCTCTCTTGCTGCCGCATCGAAAACCACAGAAGGCAGGCCAGCCCCTGAACCAGGAGCAACGCGAAGATGGCGCGCCAGCTGGCAAGGTGCAGGACGGCCTGGCCGATGGCGGGCGCAAGTGCCGGCACGACGATGAACACGGCCATGACAATCGACATGATGCGGGCCATGGCCGATCCCACGTACTGGTCGCGGACCATGGCGGTCGACACAATCCTCGGTCCGGCGGCGCCCACCCCTTGCAGGGCTCGACCGACGAGCAGCAGCTCAAAGCTGGGCGCCAAGAGGCACACCAGTGAGCCGCAAGAGAAGATACCGAGCCCTATATAGATGACAGGTTTGCGGCCCAGACTATCGCTGAGCGGACCAAAGAACATCTGCGCCACGGCGAGCCCGACGAAGATGCTCGACACGACCAGCTGCGTGTCATTGCTATCTTCGACCTGAAAGTCGCGACCAAGCTGCCCGAGCCCTGGCAACATGGAATCGATGGACATTGCCACCAGCGAGATCAACAGCGCGGTGAGCGCGATGAACTCGCTGTCGGAAATCTTCTTATCGGTACGACCTGACAACGCCCCCCTTGGCGCAAGCTTGGCGGATCTTAGAACGCGTACTCGACGCCCGCGTTGATGAGCCCGACCATCTGCTTGTAGGTGCCAGCGTGATCTGGAACCACCGAGGGAGGAGTGAAGCCGATGTCCTGGCCCATGGCATTCCGTTCACGCACCGCGACCTCGCGCTTGAAGTAGACGACGTGCGAATAGCTGATGCTCAGTCGCAGATCATCACTGACCTTGAAGCGACCGCCGAAGGTGCCGACCACCTTGTTCATGTCGATGAGCGACGGATCGATGGACTTGTCGGGGACCGCATTGGAGTCATAGGCCAAGCTTCCCGCCAGCTCTTTGTCCTCGTCGAGCCAGTAGGTCGCACCCACGCGAGCGCCGTAGGTGTCCTTCCAATAACGCGGGATGTTGACGATGACACCCGAGGTCTCCGCCACCGCTCCACCGTTGTCGTCGAGGGTGCAGTTGGCGTTGGGATCCTCTGCATCCATCAGACACTGGTTCTTGAACACGGACCAGCGAGTGTAGTCGCTCGAGAGGCGCAGCTCGAGGTTGCTCTTGGCCTGGTAGCGCACACCAAAACGGGTGATGTCTGGCAGCTCTTGCGTGAAGTTGATGTTTGAGGTGTCGGATGGGCTGTTGCCAAACTTGAAGTTGAGATCGCCAGTTTGGGTAGTCTCGCCAAAACCGGGTTGGCTCTGGTAGGAGAGGCCAAAGAAGAGGCCATCGCTCGCCTCCCAAATCACGCCCAGACCCGCCGCCACGGTGTTGCCCTTGACATCGATCTGGCTGCGGCCTTCGAGCAAGTTGCCATTGGCGCTGACCAGGTCGTCAGTGCCGGTGGCGTTGCGGGCGCGCAGCGTGTCGAGCGACTGCGCAACCAAACTCACAGTGGCACCGAAGCTGAGGCGCGGACCAGGCAAGTGGTAAGCGGCACCCGCGCTCAGGTAGAGGGCGCGCAAGGAGCCCTCCATCGTCGACCAGCGCTGTACGCCGTCGACGGCTCCGGGATAGGTCTCGTTGTCTTTGAAGGCGTCGTTGGTGTCCCACTTGGCCTGCCCGCCAAAAGGCGCGAAGAAAGCCACGCCGACACCGAGATTTTTCACGCCCAGATCACTGGCCACTCCCAGGAAGGGCGACACCAGGATGTTGCGGGCGTTGGCCTCACCGGAGTTTGCGCTCACCGCATCGGTTGGCGTTCCCACCTGGTTGTCGCCAACGTTGTGAATGGCACCGACCGGTCGATCGTAGCTGACGTCGCGATAGGCGAAGAGACCTTCTGCGAAGATGCGAGTCCCTTTGCCGAGCGCCAGCCCAGCGGGGTTGTAATAGATAGCCGTCGGCGAATCCGCGGTGGGATGCCCCTGCTCTCCACCAAAGCGAGCCGTCGCGAAACCGCCGGCCTGTGCCGAGCCTCCGCCCATGCATAGGGCGCCAACGACGAACGCGCCGCCCATGACCGTTGCGCGCACCTTGCTGGTGCGAACCTGCGCCCGGCGCAGCTTATGCACCTCGCTCGTTTGCACCTGTGCCGAGATTTGGCGAGGAAAGAGGAGAGTACTTGCCGTTGTTTGCATGTTCATCTTCCAATGCTTGGGACCGACCGCTTGACAAAGAGTGCAGACGATTCTTCAATGGACTTATAGCATGCAAGGCCTAGGCAAAACTCTCGTCGCAACCCTGATTCTAGCCCTTGCAGGATCCGCGTGCGTCGACGCCGGTCAGAGCTTCAAGGATTACGACAAGCGCGTCATCGATGCCGCCACCAACGTCGTCGTGGGCAGCTGCAATGGCGGCGAGATTCCGGACGTCAGTGGAGAATTCTATCTGGCCCTAGCGCCCAGCATCGCTCCCGACTCCCTTATCAAGCTGATCGTGACCACCGAGATCGATCGAGGTGCCACGCCGCCACTGCTGACCCTGAACTTTCAGCCCCTGTGCACACAGTCGGGCCAGTGCACGGTCAATGAGCCGGTCGGCGATGCCTTCACGCCTCCCTCGGTCGAAGTGACCGATGAGTGTGGCTTTGAAATGACCCTCACCGACGTCATCATTCCCGGTGGCGCCAACCCGATCAGCGGCAGCGAAATCATCGGCAACCTGGTGCTACTGGGCAGCCTGCGCTCCACGGATCTCTACTGTGGCATCGTCAATGGCACCGCAACGGTAGGCGGCGCGCCCATTCCCATCGACGGCTCGAGCTTTGGCTCCATCCGAGTGGCGGAAGGCACCCTTGGGGATGCCTTGCCCGAGCCGGTTGCGGAATGCCCGGCCGATACCGGCGACGCGGATGCCGGCGTGCCTGACGCAGGCACCCCAGACGCAGCTCCCTAGCTCGCGTCGCGCGTCGAGCACGAGTTTGCTCGCGCCTACAGGGTGGCAAAGAAGCGCACGCCGAAGACCCTCGGATCGACGAGGACGCCGGCTCGCAAGCGGCCTGTGACGAAGTCATCGAACTCGATCATCGGCACGACGTGGACGGTGATGTCCTCACTCTCGTCGCCGCCGCCCTCGCCTACCTTGCGAAGTCGACGAGCCACGTAGAGAGTGATGACTTCTTCGCTCAAACCGGGAGCGCTTGGGCACACGGCGACTTCGCGCAGCTCGTCGGCATCGTAGCCGGTCTCCTCGATGAGCTCACGACGTGCGGCCAGATGGATGGCCTCATCCTCCTGGCCCGCGATGTCACCCACCAGCCCGGCGGGAATCTCAAGCACGGTGCAGCCGTTCAAAGGTGCTCGTCGCTGCTCGATGAGAACAACTTCATCGTTGTCGGTGAAGGCGTAAATACACGCTACACCGCTGGTATTTACGCGCTTGACCCACTCCCAGGTACCGACGCGCTTAAGCTGCAGCCAGTTGCCCTGCCCCAGGATCTCAGCCGGGCTCTTGGATTGGCTCATGGATTGGTACTCGTCTCGGCTTCGTCGTTATCGACGGCGGATCGCAGGAGATTGGCAATGCTGTGCACCTTCAGAAAATCACTCTCGAGGGCGCGCGCCTGCGGATGTGTATCGGTGGCCGCAATGCTCGAGAACAGACCGCTGCTCTGCAGTTGATGCAGTGCATCGCCTGGGAAGACTCCGTGGGTGGTGATGGCCGAGACCTCCACCGCTCCGGCGTCGAGATAGGCGCGAGCGGCACCCGCCAGCGACCCACCAGTGCGAATCATGTCGTCGTAAATGACCACCTTCTTGTCTTTGACGTGGGCGCTCACCCCGATCACCTCCGTGGAGGCACCATCGAGTCGTCGCTTGTAGGCAAAGGCCGCGGTGACCCCCAGGTCGTTGGCGAGGCTCTCGACCCACTTGGCGCGACCCGCATCGGTGCAGGCTAAGACAAAGTCTGATCCGCCCATGTCCTGGGCCACCTTGGCGATGAGGCCACGGGCGGAGACGTGCACGGGCTGCATGGAACCTTCGAAGTAGTGGGTGATACCTTCGGCGTGCAAGTCGACCAGAAAAATGCGATTGCCCATGGCGGCCGGCGGGATCGACGAGAAGAGTCTGGCGCGCGCCTTAGCGGTCACCACCTCGCCTCTTCTCGTGGCTCGCTCCATGGTCGAGTAGCCAAAGAATGGCATGAGCATGGTGAGTCTGCGCGCACCGTAATAGACCAGCGCACAGGCGATGTCGTAGAGCTCCAGCGTGTCGCGGTCGGAGATGGTGCCGCCAAGCAAGACCACGTCTCGTCCGCGACAGGCGGTGACGATTCGGCGATAGCGCTCACCATCGGGAAACTCTTTTCGCTCGACGACGCCGAGCTGGTAGTTGCCGCAGAAGGCCAGGCTGGCGCCCAGATGAGCGTAGCTCGCGCTCACAAAGAGGAGGGGTTGTCTGCTCACCGTGCGCGAAGTGTAGTACCAATCTCCGCGTCATGGCCACGTCTGAACACAGGGCAGCGGAAGAGAGAGAGCCCGAAGACAGGGCCGCACACCGCGATTTTAGCCAAGACAAGGCAGCGCAGGTCATCTGTTGGGGAGAGCTGCTCTGGGATCTCTATCCCGAGGGCGCACTGCTCGGCGGCGCTCCCTCGAATGTCGCCGTGCACCTGGCGAGACTGCACTGCCCAACGGCTCTCATCACCAGCCTTGGTCGCGATGAGCTGGGCGCGCGCGCAAGAGAAGAGCTTGCCGCCACCGGTGTCGACATGCAAGGCGTCCAAGAGCATGCGCAACTGCCCACGGGGCGCGTAGGCATCGTCGTACACGAAGGCGAAGCTCGCTACACATTGCATGACGGCGCGTGGCGCGAGATTGCTTGCAACGAGACCGCGCGTGCCTTGCTTGCAAGCTCGCGCGCCCTGGTCTTTGGCACGCTGAGTCAAGAATCGCCGCCTGGCCTTGCCAGCTTTCGGCAAGCGCTAGCCTCGCTCGGCACACACGCCATCACGGTCTGTGATCCCAACCTTCGGGGTGGCCGCCTTGATCCGGATCTCGTGCGCGAGCACATGCGGGCGGCCAGGGTCGTCAAGATCAACGACGCCGAGCTGGTCGCGATGGAGAGAGTCTATGGCCTAGCAGATGGCATCGCCTGGCTCCTCGAGGACATGCAGGTGCAACTGCTCGCCCACACCAAGGGACACCAAGGCGCCGTGCTCTACACGCGCGATGCTTCGGCCAGCCACCCGGGCTTTGCCGCGCATCCCGGCGGTGACAACGTCGGAGCCGGTGATGCCTTCACCGCCGTCTTGACCCTTGCAG
This sequence comes from Kofleriaceae bacterium, assembly GCA_024642805.1. Taxonomy (GTDB): domain Bacteria; phylum Myxococcota_A; class Polyangia; order Haliangiales; family Haliangiaceae; genus NORP324. The sequence goes on from JAHEAK010000043.1 coordinate 14,417, forward strand.
CCATGCGCGGCACGCCCTTGCCCAGGGCCGTCGAGGCCGCCAATCGTCTGGGCAGCTTCGTGGCGTCACAGCGCGGCGCCACTCCGCTCTTGCCTGCCCCCTTGCGGGACGAGGTCGACGCCCTGCTTGGTCCCGCGGGCTAGGCGCCTGCAATGCGGCTAACGCGGCTTTAGAAGCGGCTCGGGGATTTCCACTTTGAAGATGAGCAGGCGCCAAACCTCGTCGACCTTCATGTATTCGAAGGTCCCGGTGGTCTTGTTCTTCTCGTACTGCAGAAGCACGCTGACGGTGGCGCGGTTCTTGGCGGCGTTTTGCCCGGATTTGAGGATGGCCAGGCGGCGCTGGAAACGGCCTAGCTCCTTGTCGTGTCGAGCCAGCATGGCGAGAAACTCATCCTCGCTCTTGGACTCGCGAAAGGGAGGTGAGGCCTGATTGCGGACCTCGACGGCTTTGCCCGCGGAGATGTCGCTGAGCGTGGCATCGACAAGGTGGAGCACTTCATCCGGGGCTTTGATGCGCTCGTACTCCGAGTCGATCTTCTTGACCTTTTCTTCGAGCAAGCTCGGCACGCGAATGCTGAAGCCCAGGAGACGCCAGACGCCATCGCTGCCCCGCAGGTAGCTGAGCTCGCCAGGCGTCTGCACCAGTGAAAATTTTAGCTCGTACGCAACACGTGCCGTGTGGCCCCGCACCGTGTTGAGCATCTCGGTCTCTTCCACGCTGACGATGCCTTCAAAGGTGCCGAGTGTCTTGGTGAGTCGATCCGCCCGATCGACGAAGCTCTCTACGAGTGCGGTCTCGCGAAAGGGAAAGGACCCATCGTCGTAGGCGGCGGTGGCGCTGGCCTCGCCACCGGTCAACTCGCGCAGGATGGTCTCGGTCTCTGCGCGAAACTCCGGGTTGTGTACGAAGTAGCCCAGGCGCCAGGCTAGCGCCAGGCACAGGCCGCCGATGACGAGGGCGGCGATCGCCCACTTGCGCCACCGCTTGGATCTGCGCGTTGCCTGTTGGGAGCTGGGCATGAGTCGGATGAAGGGGCTCAGGCCAAGTCGATAACGAAACGCGCGATCAGATTCTCGGCTGTCTTGAGGCGGTACTCCGAGCTCGAGCGCAGATCGGTGATCGGGCGTATCTCGGAGCGCAGAGCCGCTCGCGCCAGCTCGGCAGTGGCCGCATTGGCGGGCTGAGCTTCGATAGCGGCCTCGGTGGCATGCACGCGCACCGTGCGATCGGCCACCGCGCCCAGGGCCATGCGTGCGTCCTTGATGAGTCCGCCCTC
>JAHEAK010000553.1 GCA_024642805.1 Kofleriaceae bacterium
CTTCCACTTCTCTTTGGCGAGCTTGTCGGCGTCGATGCGCAAGATGGCGTAGGTCGTCAGCAGCACGTCGACCTTCTTGTTCATCTTGCGTTTGGCGCCGTGATAGATGGCGGTCTTGAGCCCGGGCCGGAACTTCTCGATCTCAGCGGCCCAGTTGTGCACGACGCTGGTGGGACATACCACCAGGCATCGACCTTCGAGCGCGCAGATGGTCTGCAGCGTCTTGCCAAGACCCATGTCATCGGCGAGCACGGCGCCGAGTCCCGCGTTGCGCAAGAAGCACAGCCAATTGACACCCCTGGTTTGATACTCACGCAGGGTCGCGTTGAGTTCCTTGGGCAGCTCGGCGGCCTCCAGCTGTTCGAAGTCGGCTAGCAGAGGCTCGAGGCGATCAAAGCTGAGCGGGCGCGGCTGTCCCATGCTCTCGGCGAGCTGGGTCAGAGTTGGAATTGCAAAGAGCGGCAGATCGCCGTCATCGCGACTCAGCTCGCGAGCGGCGAGCAAGTCGGCCACACGATGTCCATGCGATTGCAACCAATCGGAGGGCAGTGGCGCCCAGCCACCGCCGTCGACGGGGACCAGTTGCAGACCACCTTGCCAGGCGCCGATCACCGCAGACGCCTCGACGCGACGGGTCTCCTTGCCAACATCATCGGCCGAGGTCTCGAAGAAGAGCTTGTAGCTGTCGCCGTCGATGATGAGGCGCGGGATCAGCGCGTGCCTGTACATCAGCTCGTCGCGGCCACTCTGGACCTCTCCACGCCAACGACGCATCTTGTCGGTGAAGGCCGAAGCCTCCGGGCCCTCGTAGGTGACGCGACGGCCAGGTACCAGGTTGAGTTGATCGCGGAGTCTCTCTTTGAGGGCTCGCTCGGCGCGATGATCGCGGGCCGGCACCAGACCACCTAAGTGGACCATCATGTTGTCGTCGATACGCGCGCGCGGCGGATCGCCATAGACCAGGGTCGGTAGCACTGACAGGACGTGGCCGTCCTGCTCGATGGCTAGATCGACACGTGGTGCCAGACCTGTCTCCACACCAGGCAAGCGATCGGTGCGGATGTCGAGGATGACCTGATTTTCGATGGTCGGCAGCACCTGCGTGACCAGCTCGCCGAGTCGCTCGGCCGCGTAGGTCATGGTGATAGGAAGGTTCTCGAGCTTGGTTCCGGTGACACCGGTTTCGCCCAGCACGCGCAGGTTGCCTTTGACCATGGCGACGCCGTCGACCACCAGGCTGTCCATGTCGGTGTTTGCCATCACCGAGAGGCGGACGCCCTTGCCCTGGTTGCGAATTAGCGCCGAGGGCAGTAGCAGTTCGCCCGAAGTTTGAATGGGCTTGCCATCGAGGGACACGCGCTCGGCTGATGAAAGTGCCTTGAAGAGCTCGTGGAGGGTCTGCAGCGGAAAGATCTTGGGTGGGCGCACGCCGATGATGGCGTCGACCTCGAGGTCGTTGTTGTTGGCGTTGATCGCGGGGCCCGAACCGTGACTGGTGACCATGGAGTAGAGCGTCGTGCCCTCGATGGGGGTCTCGGTCTTGCCGTCGACGATGACGCGCTTGAGCGAGAGGCCGCGGGCCTCACTGCTGAAGCGATAATGTACGAGTCCACCCATGTGGGTGGACACCGGCAGGTCATCGCCAATCGCGCGTACCTTGGCCAGCGCAATGATGGCCGCGGCGACGTGGGCACAGGTGTCCATCTGACTTGGGCAGTCGCAGTCCCACTCGCTGTCCATTGGATACAGAACGACCGTCGGCGCGACGGGAAGACCAGGCGCTTTTACGCGTAGGACGATTTCCTCATCCGAGCTCGACTCGCCCGCAACACTATCGGTTCGAGCGAGCTTGACGCCTTGCGCCCACAAGCCGCGAGGGCACTCGTCCATGATAGTTTGCAGCAGTTCCTTCAAGACAACCTCATCGGCAGAGCGACTACAAGTACCACGAACTCTCTCGATTTCCTCAACGACTTGACCCTCCCTAACAACAAGAATTGCGCTGGAATACGGGGTGACGGAGGCCGGAGGAGGGGATTTCGATTGCCCACCCAGATATTCGGTCGTTTGTTGGCAAAAGCTGGGTGAACTTGGCCTAGTCTAGCCGGTTGCCTGACGCGCGCTGCGGAAAGTGGGGTCGGCGGCGCGGCTCGGGCAGGGCCAGACTGTTAGCCTTGCGACATGTTCCAGCGATTTGTCTTTATCAAGCTCAAGGCCGAGTGGACCAATGCAGACGGCTGCCGCGAGGTGATCGAGAGTGCCCGCAAGGTCCTTCCGACGATACCTGGTGTGCAAGAGTGCTACGCGGGCCAGCCCGCCGACGCGGAAGCCGCCAAAGGCTGGGACCTGTGTCTCATGTTGCGCTTTGCTACCCTCGAGGACATCGAGCGCTACCGCATCCATCCTGACCATCAGGCCTTTTTGGAAAATGTCTTAGCGCCGAGAGTCGAGGCCAAACGAGTGTGGAACTTTGACATGCAGGGGCTCTCGCAAATTCCATGAAGTCGTGGCTACTGAATTATCTAGCTTGCCAGGAGTGTGGCGGCGAGCTGTGTGAGTCCGAAGCCATCGAGCGACGCGAGGAGGAGGTCTGGACCGGTACTCTCGAGTGCCTCGAGTGTCAGTTGCTCTGGCCTGTCCTAGGTGGCGTGCCCTTCTTGCTTCAGGATCCAGGTGAGTACCTGGCCCGATATCGCGAGTCGATACTCAGCACGCTGGTCGAGTTCGATAGCGCCAGTCAGGAGGCACTGCAGTTGATCGATGACTTTGCGCAGCCGCACCAGGTCGAGCTATTGCGCTTCGCCGACGATTGGACTCCCGAAGAGGCTGGCGAAGAAGTGGCGCTACTCGAGGTCGAGAGCGATGCCATGGATGCGCTGGCCAGCTTGCGGGACATCGAAAGGGGCGAAGGCCTGAACAGCAGCCTGCTCGACATGTTGCAGGTGGCGGCACCTTACGATGCCCTGGTCGAGATCGGCCCACGAGCAGGCGGGCTCTCCCAAAAGCTGGCCGGGATTTCTCGAACCCTCATTCTCATCGACCTCTCTCTGCGCAGCCTCTTGCGGGCAAAGTTGCGCGCCTCGGCCAGCAGCGCACAGGTGGCGTGCATTCTGGGCGACGTCGCCTATCTGGAGCTTGGTGCCGACCGCATCGCGGCCGTGGTCGCCGCCAATATCGTCGATCGCATCGAGGAGCCCGAGCACTTCTTGAGCTCGGTGTGTCGCTGGTTGGTGCCGCATGGCGAGCTCCTAGTCAGCTCGACCAACCCAAGCCTCGGCACGGAGAGTGATGACTTTCTCGGTGAGCTTCTCGAGGCCTTCAACTATCGGATCGAAGACAGTCGGGATGGCATTCCCTGGTTGCGAACCCATAGCCCGCGCCATGCGCAAATCTACTGGGTGCGCGCCCTTCGTGCATCCATCTAGGCGCGCTCCGGGCTGGGCGCGCGATTCAGTGTTGTTCTGATGCCTTGCCCGCGGCCGGCTTCGCGCCGGGGGCTTCGGCCAGTGGCTCGAGGGTGCCGTGCACGATACCGTTTTGCCTGGCCACGAAGCGATAGCGTGCCATCGCGTAGCCATCCTTGACGAAGGTGAACTCGTGGCTCTGATGATCGGCCACACCCGTCCAAAAGGTCGGCGTCACACCGATGTTCTTGCCATCCATCGAGGCATTGGCGCCAGGCGGGCTCGAGCGAAGGAAGAGCTCGATGGTCTTGCCTTCGTGCGCGCTCGGCCGATACTCGCGCGGCCGGTAGCCGGTATCGACGCCGTCGAGGTGCATGCCAACGATAGCTCCCTCGCTTTCTGGCGGTGGTGCTGGCTCAGTGGGAGCGGGCGGCGACGCATCCGGCACCTGAGCGGGCTTGTCGCTATCGGCCTTGGCTGCCGCGGGGTCGGGCGCGCTCTCGTCTGCACAGGCACTTGCCAAGCTCGACCACATCGCAAACGCTGCCACCCAGATCTTCATCTGCTAGGCAGGCTAGCACAGGTGCGAGCCGGAGGCGGTCAGAAGCAGCTCGGTCTTTCGACGGTGCTGTCTTCGGCGTCGGTCGGCAAGATGTCACGCAGGTAGTCGTAATGGCCATCGCAGAAGCGGCCGGGACCTTCACCGTTGAGCTGTGCGCGCTCTTCGAAGGGACGGTCGCCGCCGTT
>JAHEAK010000554.1 GCA_024642805.1 Kofleriaceae bacterium
TGGAAAACTCTCCTGGCGTCGGGCCGCTGTCGATGAGTAACTCGAGGCCACGGAAGTTTTCGGCGACGTCATCGGCGTCCATGCAGACTTGTCCCTCGGTAGTCACCGCACTGGTGGTCAAGAGGGGGCGCCCGAGCAACTTGACCAGCGCCGAGGTCACGGGGTGGTCCACGATGCGAATGCCGACCGTGCGCCTGCGCTTGTCGAGCAAGAGCTTGGGTACTTCGCGGCTAGCGGGAACCACCAGGGTATAGGGGCCAGGAAAGATGCGTCGCGCCAGCTTGAAGGCGGTGTGCGAGAAATGCCCGTAGATGGCCGCCGTCGAGATGTCTGGGCAGATGAGAGCAAGGCGCTGGCTCTTCTCCATGCCCTTGATGCGATAGATGGCCTCTGCACTCTTGTGGGCGTCGATGGCGCAGCCAAGTCCGTAGAGGGTGTCGGTGGCGTAGGCGGCGATGGCTCCTTTGTGGAGCTCTGCGACAGCGCGCGCCACCGGCCGTTGTGCGGGTGGATCGTGCGGATCGATGGTAATGCGAATCACGAGCTACGAACTCTCTGCTGGACCCATCGTGGAGTCAGGCTGCGGGAAGGGTTTTTGGAAACCGATGCCGCAGATGTACTGCTCGATCGACTCCTTGCGACTTCCTTCGGGTTTGATCATCTTCACTTTCTCGAAGCTGAAACGGCAGCGCTTGATCAGCTCCTGAAACTCTGGTCCCTGGAAGATCTTGCCGACGAAGTGGCCGCCAGGACTGAGGGTGGCATCCGCGATATCGAGGGCACGCGTGAAGAGCTGCTCGGAACGGGTCTGGTCCAGCTGTCGCACGCCCGTGGTGTCGGGGGCCATGTCGCTGAGCACGACGTCGAAGTTGTCCAGATCGCCGAGGAGCTCCTCGATGCTGACCTTGTAGACGTTGCCCGAGAGGGTGCGGCCGTTGGCCAGCCCAAGGTCGACCTCGAAGCGATCGATGCCGACCAGGGCGCCACCTGGGCCTGTGCGGGTTGCCGCGTACTGGAGCCACGAGCCCGGCGCGCAACCCAGATCGAGAACCCGGTGGTTGCGAGCGATGAGCTTGTGCTTGCGGTCGATTTCCTCGAGCTTGAAGATCGCCCGCGAGTTGAAGCCGCGCTGCATCGCCCGCTTCTGAAAGCGATCGTGGCGGGACTTCTTGTCGCCTAACTTAGATCGCGCCATGAGGATTCAGGATAAGAGCCGTGCGTTGCAGGTAAAAAAAAGCAGCGAACGGATCGAGATCCATTCGCTGCTTGTCTCGCATTCGCGTCTCGACGATTAGCCGCGACCCGCAGCAGCCTGCTTGGATGCTTTGAGTGGGTTCTTCGAGCGAGCCTCTTCTTGACCCATACCAACGCGCTTGTAGAGCGAGCGGGTAACGGCCTTGGTGATGGTGACGTAGGCACCTTTGGCGCCGGCGACCGAGCCGCGCACCATCACGTAGTTCTCCTCAGCGTTGATGCTGAGAAGCTGAAGGTTTTGAATCTTGGTGAGGGCGTCGCCCATGTGGCCAGCCATGCGCTTGCCCTTGATGACGCGACCGGGAGTCAGACGGCAACCGAGCGAACCACCGTGGCGGTAGACCTCGTGCACACCGTGAGACGCTTTGCCACCATGCATGTTGTGGCGCTTGAACACACCTTGGAAACCCTTACCGATCGAGCGGCTGGTCACGTCGAGCGGGATGCCGTTCTCGAAGATGTCCTGGGCCTTGATCTCAGCGCCGACTTCGTACTTGGCGCACTCGTCAGCAGGCAGGCGAAGCTCTTCGACGAAGCGCTTTGGGCTCACGCCGGCAGCTTTGAAGAAGCCGGTCTCTGGCTTGTTGACCAAGCGCTCTGGCTTGTCGTCGAAACCGAGGATGAGGGCGGTGTAGCCGTCACGCTCTTCGGTGCGCTTGCCGAGAACGTAGCAAGGGCCGGTCTGCAGGATGGTCACTGGGATTCGCTCCCCGTCCTCCGCATAGACTTGGGTCATTCCTACTTTTTTGCCGAGAAGGCCGATACGCATTGCCATGATGAACTCCAGAAAATCCGAGACCTTAAACGGTCTCACGCAAATCAAGGCGGCCTATATACAGGTGCCTTGGGGCTGAGTCAAGGCGAAGACGCGGCGGGTGTTGGCCACGGTTGCCGCAGCCAATTCCGGCAGTTCCAGCTCTCGCAGGCCAGCAAGCACCTTGGCCGTCTCGACCAGGAAGGCCGGCTCGTTGCGCTTGCCTCGGTGGGGAACCGGGGCAAGGAAGGGGCAGTCGGTCTCGACTAGCAAGCGCTCGAGGGGCACCAGGGCCACCGAGTCGCGAACCGGCTGGGCCGAGGCGCCCTTGAAGCTCACCACCCCAGAGAAGGAGATGTAGCAGTCGAGGTCGATGTATCTCTGCGCATCTACGGGGGCACCCGTGAAGCAATGGATGATGGTTTGCACCCGGCCCTTGGCCTGTGCTCCGAGCATCTCAGCCGCTAGCTCGTGAGCGTCGCGGATGTGGCAGATGAGCGGCTTGCCCAAGCGAGCGGCCAGCTCGATGTGATCGCGGAAGCGCGCCTCTTGGACCGGGCGCGGGCTCTCATCGTAGTAGAAGTCAAGGCCGCTCTCACCGACGGCCACCACCTCTGGCAGGGCGGCCAGCTCGCACAGGGCCGGCCACCAAGTCTCGTCGAGCTTGGCGGCGGAGTGCGGGTGCACGCCGACCGTGGCGTAAACCCCTTCGTGCGAGCGGGCGAAGTCGACGGTGGCCTGGGCCTGGCCAAGGCTTTCGCTGGCCCCGACCAGGACCAGCTGTGTGACTCCCGCGGCACGGGCACGCTCGAGCATGGCCTCGCGGTCGACATCGAAGTCGCTGGCGTCGACGTGACAATGAGAGTCGATGAGCTCGATCATGCTGGGCTGCCTTGCTCGGAGCGCTCGCTCAGCGCGCGTAGGGTTTGATCGATCTCGTCGCGCATGCTTCGGCCGCGAAAACTAGCGTGCAGTTTGCGCAAAGCAGGCACGGCCCAGTCGCCTCCGTGCAACTCGATTTGTTGCAGGGCCAGACCGCGGAACTCGAGCTTGCGCGAGTCAAGCCCAAGCAAGAGACAGCGCTGGGCCGTGGGCTGCGCTTCCTGGGAGAGGGCGAGAAGGGCGCCGGCCGCGCGCAGGCGCACTGGCACGTCCCCTGCGCCGCTAGCCAGGAACTCCTCGAGCGCGGGTATCGAGCTGCCTCCCAAGGCCTCGAGCGCGACCGCTGCATCCCAGCCGCCCTCCGCATGACTGAGGGCCGCCGCCAAGATCTCCCGCGAGCGTGGATCGCCGAGCTGGGCCAGGGCGTAGGCGGCATCGAGTCGGGTCTGCGAGCTGGCGTGATCGAGGAGCTTGGCCAGGGCGTCCGTGCAGGCGGCGTTGCCAGTGGCTCCTAGCGAGAGAGCGACCGCACCCAGAACTTGCGGATCAGGGTCGTCGAGGGCGGCCAGCAGAGGTTCGTAACAGCGCTGCAAGTCGACTTCCGCCAGACTCGTGGCCACCTGAAAGCGCAGATCGGCCGCTCCCTCTTTTAAAGTCTGCGCGAGGATATCGAAAGAGGCCGGAGCGCCAAGGGTACCCAGGGCGATGGCGGCACTCTGACGGACCTCGGGAACCTCGTCACTCAAACACAGTGCGATCACTTCCCAGGCCTCTGGGCGCTGCAGTTCAGCCAGGGCCAGACAGGCACAAGTGCGCACCTCGGGGCGCGCGTCGCCGACGGCTGGCGAGAGGGCCGCAAAGGCCTGATCGCGTTCTTCCTCGCTGCTTGCGCGGCCCAGGGCTTCGGCGGCCGCCACGCGTACGGCCGCTTTGCTCTCCTGCAGGTCGCGCAGAGCCGCGGCGAAGCTCAGTCCTTGGGGGCGGTGATACATGGATCGGTGGAGGCGTGAACCAGCTCAGCGGGCACGCGGGCGAGAATCTCAGAGATGAGGCGATCTTTGTCTTTGATGTCGTAGCTGGCTGCCGCACCGGGCCCTGGCACCAGGAGGCTCAGCGCGGGTTTGCCGCCATCGACGTAGCAGGTCTTGTGATCAGGGTCGACGACGACTTGTTTGACCTCGGACCAGGGCAGGCGCAAGCGCTCTTCCAGGCCGTTCCAGACCACCAGGTCTTGCTCGCGAACGTCCACCGCAAGCCT
>JAHEAK010000555.1 GCA_024642805.1 Kofleriaceae bacterium
CCTGGCAATGGCTGCGAATACCAATGCACCAAGACCGGCCCCGAGGTGTGTGACGGTCGCGACAACGATTGCGACGGTTTGATCGACGCGGCCGACAACCTGGGTCCTACAACCTTCATCGCCGCACCAGCCAACTTCTGTCGTCAAGCAGGTGCTTGCAGTGGCACGACGGCGATATGCGCGGCCACCGCCTGTGACCCAGCCGTGACCTTCCGTTGCCCTTATCCCGGAAGCTCGGAAGCCGACAGCTGCTTCCGCCTGCCAGCCCAAGAGGCCGCTTGCGATGGTGTCGACGGAGACTGTGACGGCAACGTCGACGAGGCCTTCGTGACCCTCGGCAATGCATGTGACGACGGCGAGCTCGGCGCTTGCCGCGGCACGGGTGCCTTCGCCTGTAGAGCCGATACCACTGGCACCGAGTGCGTCATCGCCGATCCGGGTCTGGCACCGGCCGCCCAAGAGTTTGCCTGCGACAACGTCGATGAAGACTGCGACGGTCGCTTCGACGAGGGCGCGCCCGATTCGATCGTTGGCATCGACAGCAACGGAGACTCCTCGCCCGACTTCTTCATCGATGCCTACGAAGCTTCGCGTCCAGACGCCACGCTCGATAGCACGGGCGGCGCTGAGCACCGTGCCTGCTCAACGCCCGGCGTGTTGCCCTGGGGCAACATCGATTTCGCGGATGCCCAAGCTGCCTGCACGGCTGCCGGCAAGCGTCTGTGTACCGAGGCCGAATGGCAACTGGCCTGCGAGGGCCTCACGCCGACTGTCTATCCCTATGGGGACACCTACGATCGCAACGCCTGTAACGGCAACGACTTCGATCAAGATTGCGGCGTTGGTGCCGACGCGGACCAGTTGCTCATCACGGGCTTTGTGTACGGCTGCCCAACGCCGCTGGCCTCTTGCGAGCAGGAGGAGTGGAGCCTCCTGGCTGGCAACGACTCGGGAACCTTTGACATGGCAGGCAATCTCAAGGAGTGGACGGTCACCCAGGTGGGTGCAGGCGCACGACGCATCCGGGGCGGGTCCTACGACTCGGCCGCTGCGGGCATGACCTGCCAGTTCAACTTCGTCTCCGCCGATGAAGCCTTCTTCTTTCCCAACCTCGGATTTCGCTGCTGCTCGAACTAGAGCGGGCAAGGCACACGATGACCAAGAGCTCAAAACGAAGACTAGTACTGGCCAAGCGCAGCGCCGAGCGCGAGCGAGCACGACGACTGCGCAGCAGGCGACACCGACTCGTCATGGCTCTGGTGGCCGTCGCTCTGGCCTTTGGCCTGGAGAGTCGGCCTGCTCTGGGTGACGGTGTTGGCCTGGTGCTCACCTCCAAGAGCCTGCCGGAAGCCACCATCGCCGTCATCGACCCGGAGTCGGGTACCTCCTCAGGCGGCTCCGGTTCTGACGTCAACCTCGCGGTCGGCGACATCATTCTCTTTCGATTCGCCTTCGCCCCCGTTCCCAATGCGGCCGTGCACGGCCAGGTCGGCTACCTCACGGAGTATGTGCCCGCCGGCACCGATGTCGTCGGTGTGCGTCTCCTCGATCGCGACGGTCTCACCATCAAACCGAATCGCGCAGGCCTGGCTCGCAATGGCTGTCACAACAACAACACCTGCGAGTTTGGCAGCGGCACCACCCTCAATTGCACAGCTGGTCGCTGCGTGTTGGCGGCCCCCGACTCCTTGCCAGAGGGCTCGATTGCTCAGCTCATCGCCGATACCGGCATCTTCTTCTCGACGGATGCCCGAACCGAGCGCACGCCTCTGAGCGCCTTTTTGAGCACCAACAACGGCATCAACATGAGCTCCGATCTGCCTCTCGACATCGCGAGGGTCAACGGTCTCATCGGTGACAACACCGGTCCATTCTTTGCGCACAACGAGTGGGATTGGCAGCAAGTCCAAGCTTTCGGCCCCGCTGGCGGCAACACCGCGCATCTTGTCGGCTCGCCGGTGGCTGGTCCAGAGACCCACTATAGCTTTGAGGCGACCGATGTCGCCGGCAACATCGCCTTCAACGACGTCGTTGGTCCATGGGAACGCATCGCCTATCCCGGATCGCGCATCGGTGTCGGCAACGGCAACGCCGAAGGTGCCTTTGGCGCCAACTCCCTATCGCTGGCTCGCCCGAGCGCCGCGACCGCTCTCGGTTGGGACCTCACGCCGGCCCCCGCCGACAGTGGCACTCGCTCTGGTCGCATCGAGGGAGCCAACGCGGTTCGCTTTGCTGTCGGCGAAGCCCGCACCGGGCAACCGATGTTTGCCGAGATTGCTCTGCGAGTAAACTCAGTACCTATCGACCCCTCCTTCCTCGATCCGCTGCTCGGAGTAGGCGGCAACGTGGACTGCGCCGAGGTCTTTGGTTCGGACCTCTCGGGCAACTTCCCGCAGGACGGCCGTGGGCAGAACAACAGCTGGGCCTTGTACATGGGTTCTCCCACCTGTGTCTTCTTGCGCAACAAGTTCAACCTCAACGTCGACAAGACCATCGCCGTCAATGGCGACACGCTCACCTTCACCTTGGATGGCTCCAACCTCGCCCTGACCGAAGAGAGCAACGCGACGGCCTGTATCAAGTTCGACTCGATGAGCTACAGCCCGCTCGGTGGCGAGCGAACGCCGAGTTCGCAGTCCTGCTCGGCGGCCGCCTGTGGTGATAGCAGCGCATTTAGCGGCTGTCTGGTCTACCAACTCGGCAACCTGGCTCCCGGCGCTGACTACAGCATCGACGCGACCTTCACGATCAACGGCGGCAACGGCAAAGACGCTCTGACGACCCAGGCCGTCTACGCCTCGACCCAGCTGCCCATCAACACCGGCACACTGGTGGGCGGCTTTACGACTCAGTCGCTCTCGGTCGTCACGGCGGTGCCGCTGCCCGCAATCAGCGCTGCCACCAGCTACAACCCCACAACCAGTTTCGCGCCCGCGGGTGGCACGGCCACCATCGTCGGCACGCTGAGCAATGAAGGCACCCGCGCCTTCACGCCCGCTAACTTCTTTCCACACCTGCCAACCGGCTGGCGTATAGCAAGCACCAATGCCAATACCACGCCTGATGTCACCATCGCCGGCACACTCATCGAGTGCGCATCGCAATGCAACACTGAGCACCCCGTATTCACCTTTCCAGGATCCGCCAGCAACGTCCAAGCCGCCGGCGTCAACGGCGACAGTCAGAGCATAAGCTTCAACGTGACGATTCCGGGCAGCCAGAGCTCTGGTCTCTTTCCCATCGACCTGGCCATCAATGCCTCCGCCACGAGCTTTGGTCCCAACTTCGAGACCCTCTATCCCGAAGCTATATTGGTCAATGTGGGTGCGCGGCGCTCGCAGCCACCTAGCTTGACCTGCCCGATTGGCTCCACCAACCCTTCCATCGATGGCACGACCAGCGAAGCCCAGGGCAGCACCATCCGAACCTATTTCAACTTGATCCCGCGAGGAAGTGGCGCCTCCAATCTCGATGGCACCTGGTCGGTCAGCAACTTCACCGCCTTCGGTGGCATGTATGGCGGTCTCGAAGTGCGCGCCACCGCCCAGGCTGCGGGCGAGCTCGAGTCCGAGCTCAGCGCCGCTTGTGAAGTCACCGCGCAGCGCGCTTGCTCGGATGGTTTCGACAACGACGGCGACGGCCTTACTGACTTTCCCGCCGACACGGGTTGCGACTCGCCGACCGACAATGACGAGACCAATCCAGCGCCACCGCAATGTGCCGACGGTATCGACAATGACGGCGATGGCGTCGCCGACTTCGCGGGTACCAATGCCTCCGCCACCGATCCAAACCTCTTGGCAGACAATGGCTGCTCGGGCCCAGACGACGGAACCGAAGATAATAGCCCCGAGTGCAGCGACGGCATCGACAACGACTCCGATGGTCTCATCGATATCAATGACCCCGGCTGCATTAACGCGACTGACGGCAGTGAGGTCGATCGGGCGCAGTGCCAAAACTACATCGATGATGATGGCGATGGCCTAATCGACTTTGCCGGCCTTGACCGTGACGACAACGGCACCATCGAGGTCAACGCCGATCCGGGCTGTGTTTCGGCCTTTGACGACAATGAGACCGATGAAGCCGTCGGCCCCGACATCAAGGGACGCCTCTTGTTGGTCATGGACACCTCGGGCTCGA
>JAHEAK010000556.1 GCA_024642805.1 Kofleriaceae bacterium
GTCGTCTCACCTTCGACGAGCTTGAAGACGGCGACTACACCGTCAAGATTTGGCAGCGCGACGGCGAATTGGCAACTGCCATCTTCGGCGACTTCTCAACTTCGATCGAGCCAGCCGTGCAAACTCTCCACGTAGAAGCCGGCCAGGATGCCGAGTGGGCTCGCTTCAACCTGCGGGGCGGAACTCGCGACGCGGTGCAAGCCTGCTCGAAGGTCACCCTCGAAGTCACGGCCGAAGACAGCAGTGGTGCGCCCATCGACGCTGCCGAGACCGAGTGGGACTGGCTCATCACCTTCACCCGTCAAGGCGAGGACGCACCTTCCGAGATCATGCGCCCCTTGAACTTCGCCCCAGAACCGAGCCGCATGGGCATCTTCGGGGTTTTCCCAGGCACACATCAATTCGGCTTCGTGCGCATGGACATCCCCAACTTCGAGCGCCGCATCAATCCAGACTACGCGCGCCTCCTCGATCGCTACAGCGTGCAGACCGTCGAGACCATCTCGGTGGACGTCAACCCAGACCAGGTCCCAGGCCCCGTCGAGTTCAGCCACACGATCGTCGATCCGCTGCGCTAGCAGCTACGACGCATCACATCACCAACCCTCGGCTACCTCGTTCCCCCGAGGTGGCCTTTCCCAAAGCCGCGGGCGTTTCGTCCGCGGCTTTCTTCTTTGCTACATAAAGTTGCGCGTGTGCAGGGCCGACAGCTCCGCGGCATGGGAGTCGTCGAAGCCAAGCCGGCGCAGTCGCTTCTGGCGCCCCTCGTCCATCTCGCGCTCGAGCTTTTGAATGCGTTGCCAGCCCAGGCGCATATCCGCTGGCTGCCACGAACCCGCCGCCAACAGCAGCAAGGCATCGAAGACTTCTTCATTGAGACCGGCGGTGTGAGAAAGAGCGTCGTGGCGCCTGTGCACGGCCATGGCCAATGAGTCTTTGAGCGCCGGTTGCTTCTCGATGTGGCGACTGAGATGCGCCAGGCCGAAGGCCACGTGCCTGGCCTCATCTTGCGCGGCAAGTCGAGCAACCTCCTTGGTCACGGCATCCGGCGCGTGCTCGTGCAGAAACCACAGAAGCGACAGAAAGCTGCCTTCGCCAAGCACCGACAAGAGAAAGGAAGCCATGGCGAAATCTGGCTCGTCGACCAGGGTCTTGAGAGAGGCCTGCGCGCCCACCGTCGATAGACCAAGCTGTTTTCGACGCAGCAAGGCACGTCGAGTAAACACTTCGATGTGTCGAGCCTCGTCAGCAGTCTGAATGGCCAATAGCTGCATGACCTCGCGAAAGTGTGGATGCACTTGCGAAGCGAAGCGCGCGGGAATGACCAGCGCCGCCGTCTCGTTCTCAATGAGATAGGTCATGATCTGCACGACCGCGTCTTCGACTTCGTCTGCGTGTTCGAAGGGCGCATCCCAGGGAATGGCCGTCGCCGGATCCCACTGCGCAGCCGCTGCCTGTGCGTAGAGCCGCGACGCTTCGTCGGCCCAAAGCTCGTCGCGATCATGCAAGGGAAAGTCGAAGGCCGGCGCGCCCGCTTCGATCGTGGCGCTACGCCCTGCCAGGCCCCAGGTAGCGGCTGGATGCTCGACCACCTGGTCGGCCTGCCCCGCTTGTTCGGAAGCTCGCCAACGCCCAACCTGCGCGCCACCGCGGCGCACACGCAGGCTTGCACCTTCGCTCAGAAACTCATGTCCCTGCGCTCGACACCAGCCGCGCAAGTGCACGGCAAGTTCGGGTGCCGAGCCCTCGATGATGACCACCTCGCCCACGGCTACCCGGGCGAGGCTGCGCTTGACCAAGATGTGCGCCCCTTCGTCAAGCCCAAGGTCATCGAGGATTACCCGCATCGAGCCGCTACACCCTCGACGAAGGCATCGATGGTGCCAAAACGCGCCACCGCCCGCTCGAGGAGCCCGTAGTGATCCGTGCGTCCAGGCTTCCAGACCTTCAGTCCCTCGAGATCGAGCAGAGGGCGTACCGCGGCATCTTCGTAGCTCATCGACAAGAGCAGCTCTCGAAACTGCGCAAGGGCCTTTACAGGTGCGCCGTCGAGAACCGTGAAGTTGCAGTGATCGTACTCGGCCGTTTGCGTGAGGATGCGCGTCGCCCCGGTCGGCAAGGTGTTCTCGCGTCCGAAGAGCAAGTGGTTGCCATCGATCATGCTGCAGGCGTCGACCTCGCCATGCATTAGCGCCAGCGCCGCATCACGCTCGCCGCCGATGTGATCGCCGTGCTTGCCGACCAGCACATCGAAGCGTCGCACGCGCAGATCCGTGTCCGGATCCAGGCCCGCCTCGGCAAGGTGAACCAGGGGAATGAGGGTCGCCTGCGGGGAGTCGCCGGCACCGACGCCGATCGACTTGCCACGCAGATCCTCGATGCTGCGAATCGGAGACTCCGCCTTCACCACGATGACACTGGTGAGGTCACAGTCGGTGTCGCGCATGGCGATGGCCTCGGCCGTGCGCCCAAGCTTGCTGGCAATGGCCTTGACCTGCAACCAGGCCAGGGGTGAGTTCCAGGCCACGTCGTAGTGGCCCTTGAAGTGGCTCTCCACCTGATGTTCGTAGTTTTCGTAGAGTATGTAGTCGAAGTCGAGACCGCGCTCTTTGAACCAGGCCTTGAAGCCGTCCCAGATGGTCACGACCTTCGGGTCGTAGGCAACAGCGCCCATGATGATCTTGTTGGTCATTTCATTCTCCTCGATCAGAAGACAGGCAGGCCGCAGATGGCTTTGCCGATGAAGTCATAGAGTTGATCCGTGGTCGGCGCCATGACCGTGCCAGCGCGGGCGTCGCGAAAGCGTCGCTCAATGCCAAGATCCTTACGGAAGGCCGCGCCTCCGCACACGCGCATGGCGGTGTCTAGCACCTGGGTGGCAGTCTCACCGGCGCTCGCTTTGCATTCCAGCACGCGCAGCATGGTATCTGCACGACCGCTTTCCATGGCCGAGAGCGTGTCGAGCAACATCAGCCGCGCTTGATCGGTCGCGATGCGCATGCGCGCCAGGTAGGCTCGAATCGTCGGCAGGTCAGCCAAGCTCGAGTCCATGTGTTGGTAGTTGGTGCTGCCAGCGTGAGCGCAGGCGGCGCTGGTAGCGCCTTCCATCATGCCAATGCCGCAGGCAGCTGTCATGGCGTTGAAGATGGGCAGCACCGTCTCGAGCATGATCGACAGACCAGCGCCGTCTTCGCCGAGCAGAGCGCTGGCATCAACCTTTACGCCTTCGGCAATCATGGGTGTCGAGTCGTTGCCACGCAGACCGAGGCCGTCGAAGCCACCCGTGGACACCAGGCCTGGACGCCCGGTAGGAACCAGCCAGATCGAGCTTGCGCCTTCAGCGGCCATTGGCCTACTTGACCAAACCAGCGCCGTGGCGTGATTGGCCGACGTTACCCAGCTCTTGCGGGCATTGAGAACAACGTCGTGGCCCTTCTTCTCGGCGCTACCCATGGGCGCCCAGAAATGCGAGCGCGATCCTGCCTCCGAAAAGGCCAGGGTCAATAGATGCTTGCCGGCGGCGTTGTCACGGCGAAAGGACTCATTGGCGAACTTCTCGACCACCGCTGAAGCGGCGTAGTGCATGCACACGACCATGGCCGTCGTTCCGCATTCGCGAGCGAGTCGCTCGACCACCATGGTGGCGGCGCGAGGCCCTTCGCCCATGCCTCCGAGCTCCTTGGCACTCAGCAGCCCCAACAGGCCTGCCGCGCGCATGCTCTCGATGGCGGCACTCGGAAAGGCAGCGTCCCGATCGATATCGCTTGCCATGGGCGCGACGACTTCCGTCGCGATCTTCTCGATCACTTCCAGATACACAGACATAAATTCTCCTCGGTGTCAGCACCGGAGAGCTATGCCCTTCAGTGCTGGGTGGCGGGGCTCGAATACTCCGAGCCAGGTTGGATTCAGCGTAGGTGCTGCATAGTGGCCGCACTCTAGCCGCATTGCTGCGGGTCCGCCAGACCCACCTTGGAGAAGTGCGCGTCGGGGGGAAACATTCACCGCCGACGCGCGCCACCAGCTCACTCGGGCATGAGGCTCAGCAATTCGTCGCACGCGACGGGCAAGATGCCAAAGTAGATCTTGATGCACTCAGGATCCGCAGAGTCTTGAATGGCATAGAGCGC
>JAHEAK010000557.1 GCA_024642805.1 Kofleriaceae bacterium
CCGCTAGCAAAGAGCTTGAGGTCGATGCGAGGCTGAACCGAGCGGCTCAGGCGCGCATCGAAGGTGCTGGCCAGGCACCAGGCGCGCCGCGAAAGGCTCATGTGCATGGGCCGATGCACGAAATCGATGGTATGCGCCAGCACCCAGAGCGGAGCGACTGCTAGAAGCGCGCGGCTGCCGACATAGTCTTGCGGCAAGAGCCAGGTTAGTAGTGTGCCCAGACTTGCGAGCGGTATAGCCAAGCGTTGCACGCCGGGTCGATGGGAAAGCAGGCAGGCCAAGGCCAGGAGCTCGAGGAGAAGCAGTGCTAAGGCGATCACTAGACGCGAGATTGCAATGCGCGATCCGTCGGCAACGGGGTGAAATCTCGTCGTCGCCCTGGGCGCCCTGTGCCGAAAGGGCAAAATCGCCTCCGGCTGGTGCCAGGGCGTCAAGCGCAGCGCGCGCATCGATCGGCGGCGCTGTTACTGGTGCTCGAGGCGCCGCATCGATCGGCGGCGCTGCTACTGATGCTCGAGGCGCCGCATCGATCGGCGCCCCGTGCTCAGGCGCGACTAGGGCACTTTGAAGCTGAGCGTCGAGGATCCGACGTTGCCAGCGCTATCGGCGGCCCGAATCGCCAGGGTGTGCGCGCCGGCGCTGAGGCCGGCGGGCAAGTCGATCTCCAAGAGCTCGCTTTGATCATCGAAGATGCCGTCCTGGGTACCACCCACGCGCCACGGCCCGTCGTCGATAGAGTACGACATTTCCGCGATCGTGCTCATGGCATCGGTGACGCGCGCGCTTGCCGATGGGTAGCGCACGCTCAGCCCGGCCAGCTTGGGCCGCTCGTTGTCGACCACGAAGAGCGGCGTCGTGAAGCTCGACTCGAGGGCGCGGCTGCGCGTGTTCTCGAGTCGGTCGCTGGCGTTGACGCGCAAGCGGTAGTAGCCATCGGGGAAGGTCTCCGTGTTCCACTCGAACTCGGTCTTGGTGAGCGTCTTTTCGCCGGTGCGAATGGGGCGCCAGTTGACGTCGCCCTCGCGGCGCACCTCGAGCTCGTAGGCGGTGTTGTCACCATCGCCGTTTTCGACACTCCAGCTTATCTTTAGCACTGGACTGCGGGGCTTGGCGGCCTGCGCGCTGAGCGTTACCAGGCCACTGGACTTGTCGCTCGGTTCGATTTCCACCTCGGTCAGGCGAGTGGGTTGGTTGCTTGGCAAGTAGAAGAGCTGTGTCTGACGCAGTACCGCGTCGTCGGAGCCGAACTTGGCGCGGTACTGAAAGTAGCGACCGGGCGGGCTCTGCACCTTGGCGCGGCTGATGTTGCCGACGCCGCGAATGCTCTGCGAAGGCGCCTGCCACTCGCTCCAACCTACGCCTGGCTCTTCGGTGTTGCCCGTGCGCGTCTCGATCGTGAGTGTGCCGGCGGCGTGCCACACCAAGCCGCCAAAGCGCGCTGGCACTTTGGCATCGAAGACTTCCGAGTTGTAGCTGGCATCCTTGGCGCGGCCGGTGGGGCGGTACAGATTCGCCGAGTCGCCCGTGACAAAGCCGATGCGATCTTCGGAATCGACGAAGAGCTGGGCAATGTAGCGCTGGGACACGTCGATCGCCGTGGACACACTATCGTCTGGATCGACCATGTAGATGCGACCGTTGTCGGCGGCACCAGCAAAGATTTGTCCGTCTTTATTTACGGCGATCGAGGTGAAATAGCTGCTGGTGAGCGCGTGCAGCTGGGTGAGCTGACCATCGCCACGCACGCGGTAGAGGGCTCCTTTGCCCTTGCGCAGGCTCTTGGCCTCCGGGGCGACATCGGCGGAAACGGCCGCATCCGCTCCTGGCTTGCTGCCATCCTTTGGCATTTTGGCGACCTGACCGGCGTCCTTCTTCTTGGCGGCCTTGTCGACGGCCTCCTTGGTCTTGGTGCCAGTGGACTTCGTCGGAGCCAGATCGTTGGCCGCGGCGATGACGTTCCCGCGCCACTCGGCGAGCGCGCTTATCTCATTGCCCGCGAAGTCGGCGACCGCGCGCGTCTTGTTGGTCTTCAAGTCGTGGCGAAAGAGCAGAGCGTTGTCGGAAGTGCCGAACCAAAGGGCGTCATCGCCGGTGGCAAGCATGCTCATGATGCGCTTGTCTTCGCTGTCGAAGGCCAGCGTGGCCTTGCCCGACTTGCTATCGACCTTGTAGAGCAGACCCTCTGGTCCGGTGCCCGCGTAGATCGAACCACCCGCCAGGGCCAGCGACCAAACCGTCTCGCTCTTGTCTAGAGAGGCCAGCTTCTTGGCATCGCCGCTCTTGGCATCGATGCGCCAGACCTCGCCATCGGGCATGGTGCCGGCGTAAAGGGTGTCGCCATCGAGGACCAGCGAGACCACAGCCACGGCTTTACCAAGCGAGGCCAACTTGCTGACGGTTTCGCCCTTGACCTTGTAGATGGTGGCCTTGTCGTCACTGCCGATGTAGACCGTTCCGTCCTTGTCTTGCACGGAGGACCAGGCGGTGTCGAACTCCAGATCGGTGCTGGCATGGCTCCAGCCGGGACGAACTTCGCCTAGCGAGCTGATGAACGCGGAGTTCGCCTCGCCCTTGTCAAAGCTCTTATAGCTGTCTACGCCCCACTGGGCTGTTACTGACGCGGTTGCTGTGACACTAGCCAGGACAAAGAGTCCGCCGACCAGGGTGCCTGATAATTTCTTGTTCACGATTCGCCTTTGGGTTCGTTTGTATGGGGAAGAGTGCGTGTTGTTGGCGCGGTTTGGAGTCACTTGAGAGGGCCGACCTTGATGAGCAAGCTCGCCGAACCGTCGACTACCTGTTTGGCCGGATAGACAGTGCGAGACTGTGCTCGTCGGGTCGTCAACGTGGAGGTGCGGGTCGATGTTCGCAGGCGGTTGATGGCGCTGGCCGGCATGTCCTCGATCAGTCGACCATCGACAGCGGCGGCTTCATCTGCTGAGTAGAGAGTGACCGCGATCGTTGTGCCCGGCAGGAGCGAGCGAAAGGCGGCCACCAAATCGTCGACGGTCTTGGGAGGCGCAATGTAGAGCGAGGCGGCATCACCCGCGCTCACCTCGAGGCTCACGATGCTGCCCGCAAGCGACTTGGGAACCTCGAACTCGACGCGGCGAGTAAAGGGCTTGCCGTGAAAGGGCTCGAGAGTGAGGTCGAGGGAGTTCTTCTGGCCTGGGACCAGCTCCACCGTGGTCGAGGCGATGTTGGTGACCTCGACGATGTTGGTATCGAAAGCAACTTCGACCTCCAGATCGATCGACTTGATGCCGACCTCTCCAAAGGGGTTGTTCATCAGCGGGCTGAGGACGCGCAGTCCGCGGGCGCTGCTGACCAGATCCGAGGCGCCCTGGTCCGAGTGCAGGAAGTCGACGAATTCCAGCGCTGGAAAGCCTTCGATCTCCACCTTGCTCTTCATGCGCACGGTCACGTTGTCGCGATCGGGCAGATAGAGCGAAGTTGCGTTCGAGGCGGCGATATTGGCGAAGGTAGCCGTGAAGAAGCGGCTGTCGATGATCTCGACCTTGAAGTCGCCAATGCTCTGGCCCTTGTCGGACTTAACGCGAATGTGCATGGGAATCATGCCGACCTTGAGGCTGGTGTCGGCGGCGATCGTGCTTTGGCGATCCTGGGTGAGGGAGCCAAGCTCGCGCAGCGGAGAGGCGACGATGAAAGCGCTCTGCGCGGATGGAATCACCGTGTGAATCTCGGCGGCGGCGACGGGAGCGTAAACTTCACCAGCGTCGAACATGGGATGGCCGAAGGCGAGCACGTTGTCGCCGTCGACAAGCGAGACCGTGCCGGTGGCGGCGGCGCTCATGTCGCCTCGCACCAGTTGGACGGCGATGGCGCCACCCATCTCGAACTCGGTGGGACCTTCATCGGCGTCGCCAGTACCGCCCGCTTGCATGGGCTCGAGTGGAAAGCCCGACATCACCTGGCGCGCCTGCTCAAAGGCCGGAGTCGAGAAGCCAGAGAGCGCGAGCGGCACCGAGGACGGCTGCATGCCGCGCTCACTATCGGCGACCTTGCTTCGCTGTGGCAGACTCTTGCTGAGCAACCAGGGCTCGCGCGCCTGATGTCGTCCCAAGCTGGCACCGATGTCACCCTCGGGGACGATCTTGAGCCACTCGG
>JAHEAK010000558.1 GCA_024642805.1 Kofleriaceae bacterium
CCCTTCGTGAGTTACGGCGGCTCCTCGCTGATGATCTCGATGTACCTCATTGGCTTGCTTCTCAACATCGGCCAGTGTCGACCGGCCAGGGTTCGCCAACGAGAAGTGGTCAACGCGGTCGGTGGCGTGCGCAGGCGGCGGCGAGCGATTCTGGTCGTCGAATGAGCGCGGCGCGTCTCCTGATCGCTGGCGGTGGCACGGGCGGCCACCTCTTCCCCGGCGTTGCGCTGGCCGAGGAACTGCGAGCGCGCCATCCCGATGCCGAGCTGCTCTTCGTCGGAACCGAGCGCGGCATCGAGTCGCGCCTCTTGCCCACGCTCGGTTGGCCCCTGCAGACCATCCAGGTCAGCGGTCTGAAGACCGTCGGCCTCCTGGGTGCGATTCGCGGAGCACTGCGCATTCCCGGAGCCCTCCTGCAGAGTCGACGGGTCATCAAGTCCTTTGCGCCGGATGTGGTCATTGGCGTCGGTGGCTATGCCTCCGGTCCCGTGGTCATGGCCGCTCGCTTGATGGGCCTGCCCACCGCCATCCTCGAGCAAAACTCCATTCCCGGGCTCACCAATCGCATTCTCTCGCGCTTTGCTAGGCGCATCTTTCTAAGCTTCGCGCACTCGCAGAGCTTCTTCAAAGCCAAGAAATGCGAGCTGGTCGGCAATCCGATTCGCGCGCAGATCCTGGCCCATCTGAAGGCCGGCGAGCAGAAGGCCACGCCCGGGCGTCTGTTCATCTTCGGAGGCTCGCAGGGCGCCGTCGCCGTCAACACCATGTGCTGGCAAGCCGCTGCCATTCTCAAAGCCCAGGGCGTCGAGTTCTCCATCGTGCATCAGACCGGGGAGGCCGGCCTAGAGGCCACGCAAAAGGGCTATCAGGAGGCCGGCGTCGAGGCCGACTGTCGCGCCTTCATCAGCGACATGGCCAGCGAGTACAGCGCCGCCGACATCATCATCTCGCGCTCGGGAGCCACCACCATCGCCGAGCTCGGCATCGTCGGCGTGCCCGCGATCCTCATCCCCTATCCCCACGCCGCCAACAACCATCAGGAGCTCAACGCCAAGGAGATGGTCGACAAGGGTGCCGCCCTGATGCTGCGCCAGAGTGAGAGCGACGAGGGCCGTGCGCTGGCCGCACTCATTGCCGATCTGCTCGGCGATCGCCCGCGCCGCGATCGCATGGCAGTCGCCATGCGCGAGATTGGCCGTCCCGACGCCGCCTCGCGCTGCGTCGATTGGATCGAAAGTCAGTGAGAGCGCGCGAGGTTCGAGGCCATCGCCAATGACAGGGGCGCTCGTCGGGGGGCGCTCGTCGGGGGCGCTCGTCGGGGGCGCTCGTCGGGGGCGCTGGTCGGGAATGGAATCGCAGCCCGAGCGTTGTACACAGGTGAGCACGATCGACGACAAGCCCGCAAACGCCACGCACGGCCAGCAAAGGCCCGGTTTGCGGGAAATGACCAATCAAGTCATAGCGCTACATACGCCCCCCCAGGAGCGGAATAATTTGTTACAAGCGCCGAGCACGCCGCGAGAGCGAGGCCCTTCACTCATGTTCAAGAACACAGATATCAAAGTTCATTTTGTTGGCATCGGCGGCATGGGCATGTGTGGCATTGCCGAAGTGCTCATCAACCTCGGCTACCGGGTCTCCGGTTCCGACATGCAGACCAACGAGATCACCAAGCATCTCACTCGCATCGGCGCGACCATCTACGAGCGGCACGCCTCCGAGAACCTCGGCGATGCCGAGGTCGTGGTCACCTCCACCGCGATCAAGGGCTACAACCCCGAAGTCGAGGCCGCGCAGGCACGCGGTATCCCGGTGATCCCACGCGCCGAAATGCTCGGCGAGCTCATGCGTCTGAAGACCGGCATCACGGTGGCTGGCTCGCACGGCAAGACCACCACCACGACCATGATTGCCCACGTCTTGACCAAGGCCGGCCTCGATCCGACCGCCGTCATCGGTGGACGCGTCAACAGCTTCGGCCTGGCCAACGCCCGCTTTGGTACCTCTGAGTATCTGGTCGCTGAGGCCGACGAGAGCGATGGCTCCTTCCTGCGCCTCTTTCCGACCCTGGCCGTCGTCACTAACATGGACGCCGAGCACCTCGATCACTACGGCAACTTCGACAACGTCAAGGCCGCCTTCATCGACTTCATCAACCGGGTGCCCTTCTACGGGCGCGCCGCGCTGTGCGCCGATGACCCCGCCATCCTGTCGATCCTGCCCGAGGTCAAGAAGCGCTTCACCACCTACGGCACCGTCGCCCAGGCTGACTTCCGTGCGCGCAACATTCGCTACGATGGTCTGGGCACGACCTTCATCGCCTGGCACCACGCCCGCGAACTAGGTGAAGTTCGGATCCCCCTGCCCGGCACCCACAACGTTCTCAATACCCTGGCGGTGCTGGCCATCTGCGACAGTCTGGACATTCCCTTTGAGACCGTGGTCTCGGCCATGGCCGAGTTCGAGGGCATTCAGCGCCGCTTCACCCTGCGCGCGGAGATTGGCGGCGTGACCATCATCGACGATTTCGGCCACCATCCCACCGAGGTCAAAGCCACGCTGCAAGGCGCGCGCGCGGGCTTTCCAGGCCAGCGCGTCATCGCCGCCTTCCAGCCGCACCGCTACTCGCGCACCAAGGATCAGTTCCACGAGTTCGCCAAGTCCTTCTACGACGCCGACAAGGTGCTCATCTGCGATGTCTTCTCCGCTGGCGAAGCACCGATCGAGGGCGCCACATCCGAAGCGCTGGTCAAAGAGATCCGCGCCCGCGACCACAAGGATGTCACCTACGTCGCAAAGCGCGAGGACATCGCCGCCCAGCTCGCCGACATCGTGCGGCCAGGCGACATCGTCATTACCCTGGGCGCAGGCGACATCCAGCTCACCTGCAACGACCTCATCGCGGCGCTTGAAGCCAAGGGTACCGTCGCCAAACAGAAGAACCTGGCAACCCGCTAGGCATAGGAACGACGGTGGCCACCTCGCGCAGCTTGCTGACAGAATCGCAGCGACAGGCTCTGCGCGAGCGCGGCGGTGAGCAGGTGCGCTTCGACGAGCCGCTCAGCCGCCACACCACGCTCAAGATCGGTGGCCCGGCCGACGCCTGGATCGCGCCCAGCAGCATCGAGAGTCTGCAGTCGGTCATCAGCTACTGCCATGCGCAGGGCCTGCCGCTGCTCACCATCGGCGGCGGCTCCAATCTCCTGGTCCTCGATGGCGGCGTGCGCGGCGTGGTGCTGTCGACGCGAGCGCTTCGTGAGATCGAGCGGGTTGGCGAGACCGGCATCCGTGTTCACAGCGGCGTCTCGACTGGCAAGCTGCTCAGCTGCGCCACCAGCTGGCACTTGGGCGGAATAGAATTTCTCGGAGGCGTGCCCGGCTCCGTGGGCGGTGGCATGGTCATGAACGCCGGCACCTATTTGGGTGAGTTCAAGGACGTCACCACCCGCGTGCGCTCGCTGCGCCTGAGCGATGCCGCCTCGGTTTTGCGCGACAACCCCGAGTGTGGCTTCGTGTATCGCGGATCGAGCTTGCCCAGCGATGAGATCGTCGTCGAGAGCTGGCTCGAGCTGGTGCCGCGCTCACAGGAAGAGATCAAGGCCACGGTGGCCAGCCTGCGCGCACGCCGCAAAGAGCGTGAGCCCAAGGGCGCCTCCAACGCCGGCTCGGTGTTCAAGAATCCCGAGGGCGACTTTGCCGGCCGACTCATCGAGTCAGTCGGTTTCAAAGGAACGCGCGAGGGGCAGGCTGAGTGCTCGCCCGCGCACGCCAATTGGTTCGTCAATCACGGCGGAGCCAGAGCCGCCGACATGCTCAAACTCATCGACCTCGCCCGCGCGCGCGTCCAAGAGGCGCACGGCATCGAGCTCACATTGGAATGGAAGTGTATTGGTGAAAAATAAAAAGATCGCAGTTCTCATGGGTGGTCCAAGCAGCGAGCGCGAGGTCTCGCTCAACACGGGCAAAGGCGTTCATCAAGCGCTCCTGGAGTGCGGCTACGACGCCGTGGCCATCGACTGGCAGCCGAATAGCTCGCTGCCGGCTCTGCTCGAAGCCGCCAAGGTGGGCGTGGTCTGGAACGCGCTGCACGGAACCTTCGGTGAGGACGGCGCCGT
>JAHEAK010000559.1 GCA_024642805.1 Kofleriaceae bacterium
CGGGCTCGTCGGAGCTTGCGTTGCAGGAGCAGCACAACGCCGCAAGAGCCAGTGGCAGACAAAGGTCTGCGACGCGAGAAGCAAGGAAAGAGCAACGCATAGCCGCTGCGTATCACGGTGAGCGACGACCCGCAATCGCGCACCCCTTCGCTCCTCGGCACACTTGCGGTCTAGTAATTCTTCTAAGCGCGCACATGTCGTCGCGCGTTCGAAAACGCAAGGGTGCCCATCAAGGGTTGCAATCGCCCTCCGGTACCGGCCGTTGGCGCGCTCGCAGCACATCGATCCGCACACCGTCGTCAAGACATCGCTCCGTATTTCACGTGTGCAAAGAGCTGCGGATCGGCGGCATGCATATTGCTCCAATCCGCCTCATGAGCCGAGCCCGCAGACCCAAGGCCACCCCCCCCACGCTTGCTCTCGCCACCGTCGTACTGGCCCTAGCTGGCTGTAGCGACACCGGCACCGATCGCCCCAGCGGTGAAGGCTCAGACGATGCCGGCGTCTCGCTCGATGGCGATGGCGGTCAAGTCTCGGGCTGCGAGCTAGCCAATGCCGTGCGAGTGAGCGAGCTGAGTGTGGATGGCTTGCAAGCGGGCACCGTCATCACCGCCCAGGCCGGAGCCGGATCTGTGGTCGCCTGGACCGGCAACGATGGCATTCACATAACCCCCTTAGATGGCGCAGATCAGCGCTCAGGCGCCGATCTAGTCGTTCCTGGTACGCAGCTCTTTGGCATCGCAGCCACCGCAAGCGACGTCGCCGTGCTCAGCGCGCGCCCACCTGACTACATGAGCTTCATGCGCGTTGACCTCAGTGGCACTGTGCTTGGCAGCGCTGATCTGGTCGGCGGTGGCGACCACGCCCTTGAGGGCGTCGAGTGGTTCGGCGAGTTTGCCAACACCGGCCGTCTGGTCGCACGTGGCGATGGCAGCTTCGCCGCGTACCACGGTCTGCATCGCCGTTGGCCCGACGGCATTGGTCATCAAGGCGACACCCTCCGACTCCTCGCTGGGGACGGTTCGTCCCTAGGTGGGGGCTGGGACTGGGGCTGCAGTCATAGTGTCGACCAACGTCTGGCCAGTGGCCCATCTGGCCTAGTTCCGGTGTGCGTCTCCGATTGCTATCCCACCAAGGGCATCCACTTCAACCACAACCAGACGGAAATCACGAGTGACCCGGGTGCCAACTGCGCCGGCAATGCCAACACCGCACTCGGTGGTCTGGTGGCCGTAGCAGATGGTTTCTTCCTGGTCTATCAGGACGCGGCAGCGGCCGCCCATCTTGCGCATTTCGATGCTGTCGGTGCCGTGCTCGCTGAGCGTGTCCTCTCACAGCCCGGGTCGAGCCGCCTTGCTTCCTTCGAAGACGGCATGCTCTTGGGCTCGCCTAGCGATGCCGGCGGCACATCCCTACAGCGCCTCGATAGCGCAGGCCAGGACATAGGTGAAACTCTTATCGTCGCAGAACCCCTACCCAGCCAGGACTTCGAGAGCCGAAGCGATGGGCAGGTGGCGTGGGCAGTAGCTAGCGCCGGCGCGATCCATATTGTCCGCGTCGGCGTCTGTGACTAGCTAGCAGCGATTGGTGCCAGGCGCTGTAACTAGCTAGCAGCGATTGGTGCCCGGTGCGTAGCAGTTGTCACGCACGCCCGACATGCCGAAGGTCGAGTCGCCAACGCTGTCGCGCACGATGTTGAGAATCTGCTTCCACGAAGAGCGCTTGCCGTGGTCGATGGCAAAAAGCAGCTTGGCGATGGCGGGAGCGGCGAAGTCGTTTGCATCCGCCGAGACTTCGACCACGCTGGACATGATGTCGAGCTTGTCCCACGAGTCACCCTTGCCGTGCAGGATGGGCTTGACGTAGTACTCATAGCCGAGACAGCCACCGTACAAGTAGATTTGGTAGAAGTCGGGATAGCTAGGGCGGGTCCAGAAGTCAGAGGCGCCCAGCATCGAGTGACCATCGTAGACCACGACCTCGTGCTCGGAGAGAGCGGTTTGGAAGTTCGAGAAGTGTGCGGAGTCGCCGAGCCCGGAGAACTCTTTGGGCGAGTAGAGATCGATCTGCGCCAGCACACCGCGCTGCAGCGTCTTCTCGAAGCGCTTGCCGATCGGTCCAGGTACTTCCTCAAAACCAGCGTTGCTCAGCATGTTGCCGTAGCGCTGAAAGGCTCGCATGCCTGAGTCGTTGGGGCTGATGGTCGCTTCGTCGCCGATCTGGCCAAAGAGCACCACGATGCTGACCATGTTGTCTTCGACCAGCTGATCGTACTCGGGATACACCGCCATGGCAGTGGAGAACGTCTTGCTCACGGTGACCTTGAGATCTTGCAGAGGCGCTCGGCAGCCGGTCTGCTCTGGCAGCCATCGATACCAATAGACCGACTCGTCGAGGCCAATGTGATCGTCGTCGTCGGCGCAGCTCTTGCCGGCGTCGCGCAAGATCGTGAAGGGGTTGACGGGCACTTTGGCCACAAAGCTGTCACCTACCTTGGGGCGTGGCCCCGCGTCAAAGAGGAATACCGTGTTGAGGCCGCGCAAGCGCCAGTGCTTGAGCAAGGTGCCTGCGGGAATTTGATCGGCAGGTACGAAGTCACCATCGACCAACCACTCGACGCGACTTCGATTCGAAGCGTCCTCCGCGAGTGACTCGATGTACATCGTCTCTTGTTTACGGAAGTAGGTCAGCGCGAACTGACCCAGCATCGCGGGACCATCTTGGATGCGAAAAGCGGGCCCTTCGACATCGCCCTCGAGATCCACCTCGATCTCGACGCCGTCGGGATTCATGTACGCCGAGTCGGCCTTCTCGTCGTCTGACAAATCATCGGTGAAGGGGTTGGAGTCATCGATGGGGTTGCCGGTACAAGCGGCGCTGAGCAAAGCGAGAGAAAGGGCGGCGATGGTCTTCATAGCGCCGCCATTGAGCAAAGCCTGAGCCAGCGCTCATGCTTGTCTTGTCACGGACTTGGCTGAGTGCGGCACGGCTACCCGAGCATCCGCTGGCCACTCGGGGAGCGCTTTTTCAGGCAAAGCGCTGCGGCCGCTGCAACAGCCTCGCTAGCCCCAGAGGCCCCTTTGGGGGCTGGCGCGCCCCCTCCCCTTAGCAGGCGCCAGGAAAGGCACACGACAGGAGGTACAAGCCACCCACGCACATCTGCTCGGGAAATCGCTGCTCGCTGGCGCTCTCGTTGACGAAGGAGCACTCGATGCGCAGCTCCTGGTCGGCGCGAAGAATGACGCTTTGGGTGTCAAAGAGGCTGGGCGTTGGTTCCGCCCAGGTATTGGTTTCGTGGAGTGTCGTGTCGGTATCGGCCACCGACATCCGAAAGTGCGTGCCGCCCTCGTGCATGTGCGACGAAGCAGCGGCCACGCGATAGTCGGCACCAACCGGCTCTTGATAGCTCACCTCGGCGCTGCCCTGCGCAGGCACCACCAGGCCATATTGCTCTTCGGTAACCACCGTTCGAAACTGCAGCGCTGCGACCACAGCGCCGCGATCGAGCTCCATGTTCGAGCAACCCGCAAGCGGCGCATCGGCGCTGTTTAGAAAGTGGGTCTCGAAGATAAGCTGAGCACCGGCATCCACATGCAGACCGATCTGTACCGGAGCCGAGGGAAAGTCGTAGCGCTGGCCACTGCTCTCGTAGGAGACCCCCGCCAGCATCACAAAGCCTGGCTCGCCGACCCGGTCCATCAGCTCAGGCTCGGAACAAGGGCCGATGCCATCGGGCTCGGTCGAGTCGGGATCGACGACGAGCAGCGAGTGATGTCCCGTTGCGCCCAAATCGCCAACGATGCTGACGAGATCGATGCTCTCCTCTGCCGTCCAGCGCAGACACATCGTGCTCTCGCTACCCGCCGCCAGTTGCGTCCCAAGGGCAAAGTGCAGACTCTCGCTACTAAAGTCAGCCTGGCACTCGCTGGCAACCAGGTCGGCATCAGCACCCTGCCCCGCATCGCTCGAGGACTCGGGCGCGGTCGAAGGAGCGGAACAAGCGACGAGAGCGATGGCAAGCAAGGATAGGAAATAGGTGGGCATGGGTACGCTCCAGGGGCGGAAGGATGAGGGCGCGACTTTCCCCCGGAAGCCCCACGCGGACTGTGAT
>JAHEAK010000560.1 GCA_024642805.1 Kofleriaceae bacterium
GCCAAAGCCGCCCAGGAGGACATCAATCCCTTCGATCCGAGCGCTCTGAGCAAGCTCGGTCTGGATCTCAATCTCGGCGCGGCCGTCTTCATGGTCGAGAAGAAGCACGGCTTCGCGGTGCTGCCGGTCAGCGATCGCGCCGCGTTCCGCAAGATCACCGAGGGCACCGTCGAGACCATTGAGGGTCTCGAAGTCGACAAGCACGACGACGACTTCATGTGCACGCAAAAAGAACTCTACGTGTGCGCCAGCTCCATCGCCGAGCTGAAAGACTTTGGCAAGAAAGTCGATGGCTCCTTTGCCAAGCGTGTTGCCGCTCTGCCCGCTCAGTACCGCGGTGATGCCGAGATCGTCATGGACGTGGCCGGTATGGCCAAGCTCGAGGACGACTTCCTCGACGAGGAGTTCTACAGCCTCTTCGACGAGCCCGGTCTCGGCGTCCTGGCTCTGCGCTTTGGCAATGGTGCCTTTACCGCGCGTGGCTACTTTCAAGTCAAACCCAAGGGCGTCCTGGCTGGCGCTAGCACGGTACCGAACACCCTGACCAAAGCGGCCTCGGCCATGAATCCGGGCGCGCTCTTTCAATTTCGCGTGCCGCCCGCCGCATGGCTTTCCACCCTCGACCCTGCCGAGGACGAGACCATCCCCGGTGGACTCAGCTTGCAAAAAGACATTCTGGGCAACTTGAGCGGTGAGTTTGTTGGCTACGCGCCAAGCAGCGACACCATGTGGGGCACCTTCGCTATCGGCCTCAAGGATGCCGCGCCCTTCAAGACCCTCTTGAACATGGGTTGCGGCATGGCTGGTGTGCTGGGCGAGGCGGTCAAGGTGACCCCCGGTGATGGCGTGTGCAGTGCCATCGTCGATGTCTCCAAGCTCCCCTTGCCCGATCCGAGCATCGCCAAGATGTTCTCAGAGCCAGTCCCAGTTTCGATCGAAGTCAAAGAGGGCCAGATGGCCATCACCCTGGGCAAAGTGTCCCCTGTGCGCAAAGGCGCCAGCACCAGCGCGCTGGGCAAGGAACTCGTCGAGAAGAGCTGGAGCTACTCGATGTGGGGCGAGGGCATTTCGATCGCCCGCGGAGCCGCCATTCCATGGGATAGCCTGAGCATGCTGCCCCCCGATGCCCTCGAGGGCTTCAAGCTGGGCGTATGGATGCTGGCCCAGGTCTACGAGTTCGGTATGGCTGGCGCCATCCGCGATGATGGCCTGCACGCGATCATTCACCTGTCCACCTACGCAGGAGACGCTCCCGAGACCTACGAGGCCTACAAGGCTGCCGTTGGCAAATACCTCGACGGCGCCGATGCCAAAGCTGACTTTGCAGCCATCGCCGAGAAGTGGCCCAAGAGCCTGGCGGCCCACGAAGGTGGCGTTGCGGGATCGATGATGATCGCAAGCGTCACGGGCATGCTGGCAGCCGTCGCCGTGCCGGCTTTTGTGAGATATAAGAGAAGCTCTGAAGCCGCGATGGCGGGCCCTGAGGGCCTCGATAGCGGCGCGGAAGCTATCGTCGATCCAGCGCCCACGCCCGTGCACTGACAATCGCGCGCAGTGCCGGCATGCTTGGTAGCAATGGCGGCACTGCGAATAGGTAGTAGATCTCGATGAAGCAGTGATGATCGTCGAGCCAGTCGCTGTCTGCCTAGCCAGCCGCAGTCGTAGAGCAAGCGGCTCCTGGTAGCGCAAACCTGGGGCCGCAGTTCTCAGGTGGTGGCTCGGCCCCCTGTAGGCAACTCGGATTTTTCGAGCTCGCCAGGGCGGGCTTGCACCGCTCCACACAAGCCTAGTGGGGAGGGTGCTGGGCGAGGATGCAACTATTTCATAAGTATTTGCAATTGCATAAAAATTGACCTGATTCTCCGGGCTCGGCACAGCACTTGAATAGATGGCTGTCGAACATAGCCCAAGGGGAACCCAGAAATGTCCAAGCATCTACTCATCGCCATCAGCTTTGCCTCACTCGCCTTCGGTTGTACTGCCGATACCTCCCAGTTCAGGAGCGCCATCACAGGCGAAAGTTGCGAGCCAGACCTCACCAGTATTCAGTCCGCGGGCGACCCGCCCAAGAAGGACAAGGCCTACTGTGGAAAGAGCAACAATGGCCATGGCAATAACGAGGACGGTGTCGACTCCTCCAATCCCGGTCAGGGTGGTGGCGGTCCCAACGGCGAACCCGATCAAAGTTGCGACGGTACGGGTGATTGTATCGACGATGAACTTCACGGCCACGGTGGCAGTGATGAAGAGTGCGAACTGCCGCCAGGCTGCGACGAAAGCTTGTGTTGCGATCCGGGAGCCGGCGACGACGGTGACGACGATGGTGACGACGATGGTGCCGATGATGGCTCCGACGACGGTGCCGATGATGGTTCCGACGATGGCTCCGACGATGGTGCTGACGACCCCAGTGGCGACCCCAGTGGCGATCCCGCCGGCGACCCTCCAGCCGATGGCGGTGGTGGCCCCGAGTCGTCCCCGAGCTGCGAGCTGACCTGCGCCACCAGCGCCGATTGCGGCAGCGAGAGTGTGTGCGCCGATGGCTGCTGCCTGGTCGCCTTGGAGTAGCGCGAACCCGCGTTCCAACCACCCCGCGTTCCAGCTCCCCCTGATTGGCTCGTAGTCCCACGTCGACTACGAGCCAATCGCTTCACCAGCCCTGCTTGCCTTCTTCGCGCAAGGCGCAGGATAGTAGCGACGCTCATGTCGCTCACTCCTTTCCACCTGGCCTTTCCTGTCCACGACCTCGAAGCTGCCAGACGCTTCTACACCTCAGCGCTCGGCTGCCGCACAGGTCGCGAGAGCGAGACCTGGATCGACTTCGATCTCTTCGGGCATCAGGTGGTCGCTCACTACAGCCCGACCCTAGAGCCAGCGATCCGCAACGCCGTCGATGGTGACGCCGTTCCGGTTCCACACTTCGGTGTGGTCTTGGACCTGCCCTCTTGGAATGCACTCCGCGACCGTTTGCTTGCGCATGAGGATATCCACTGGGTGATCCGCCCGCGCGTTCGATTTGCAGGGCAGCCTGGTGAGCAGTGCACGCTCTTCCTCCTCGATCCATCTGGCAACGCTCTCGAGTTCAAGGCCTTTTCCGATATCAAGCAGCTCTTCGCCACTGGCGAGGACGCCGCCGACTGCTAACGTAGTGCGATGCCGCAAGTCGTGCTCATCGCGCTCAGCATCAGCGTGCAGGTGGGCCTGTACTACTATCTGTGGCGGCGACTGATTCGCGATACCCAGATCGTGCAGCCCTGGCGCAGGCGCCTGAGCGTAGCCCTGGTCTTGGTCGCCATTTCGGTGCCCATGGTCTTCTTCACGCGCCACGCGCTGCCGGCGCTGTCCAAGGGCATGGGCTGGCCGGCCTTCCTGGGGCTTGCGCTGGCCGGGCTGAGCTTCTCCCTCCTGCTCATGATCGATGCCACCCGCGTACTTCATTGGTTTGGAAAGCTGGCGATCACACGCCGCCGGCCCGAGCCCTTGAGCATGGAGCGGCGCGCCTTCATGCATCGAGTTGCTGGGGGCGGTGCAGTTCTCTCGGCCGTCACCTTGGCCGGTAAGGGGGCTGTCGATGCCCTCAAGACACCTGCTATCGCCCGACGCTCGTTTCGCCTGGAGCGCCTGCCCGCTTCGATGGACGGTTTCACGATCTTGCAGATCACGGATCTGCATATCGGCAACACCATCGAGGAGAGTTTCGTGCGCGGTGTCGTCGACGCGGCCAATGCCGCCAATGCCGACCTCATCGTCTTGACCGGCGATTTCGTCGACGGCTCGGTGGCGGAGTTGGCCAGGCACGCCGCCCCCATTGGAGAGCTGCGCGCAGCTCATGGCGTGTACTTCGTTACTGGCAATCACGAGTACTACTCGGGGGTCGATGAGTGGATCGACTACTGGCGCAGCCTTGGCATTCGAGTCCTGCGCAACGAGCGTGTCTCCATTGGTGATGCCTCGGCCTCCTTCGATCTCGCGGGCGTCGATGATCTGCGAAGTGGAAAGTATCCCGGTCATGGCCCCGATCTGAACAAGGCACTGGGCGGGCGCGATCCTGATCGTGAAGTGGTCTTGCTGGCCCATCAGCCCATGCACATCTTCGAATCCCAGAAGTAC
>JAHEAK010000044.1 GCA_024642805.1 Kofleriaceae bacterium
TGCCTCGATAAGCGCTTCGCGTGTGGTCTTGAGGGTGTTGGCGCGAATGCTCATCGGCGCTCTGTGATTGAGCCCTGCTGCCATCGCGTCGGCTTCGACCTCGCCGCGATCCGAGACAAAGGCCTGCGCGAGGAAGTCTGGCAGAGAATGACGCGCCGCGATGCGCTCGACGGGCTTGCGCAGTCTGTCTATGTAGTCATCGACGCTGGCGACCTTCACCCAGTCGAGATCACTGTCTTGACGCGCCGCTTCCTGCGGGTCGAGGCCGTACTCGAGAATCAAGCAGGCCAGCAGTCGCTTGCGGTCTGGGGCCCGTCCGACCACTTTCAGGCCACCGACCTCGAGAGCGATATCGATTCGCCGCAAGTGTCGAATCATTGTGTAGAGAAGCTCGGCGACCAGCCGGCGCTCCGACGAGCCGAGCGAGCGTTCTCGGCGAAAGACCTGGGCCAGACGGTCCGTGGCAAAGCCCCAGTCCATTCGAGTCTGCTGCCACAGCTCGAGCACGAGCACACCCAGCTCGCCATTGAGGACCAAAGGAATGAGTTCCTGCTCTTGCGATTTATCGGAATCCGTCATTGAATTTGGCCACCCTACGTAAGAGGAATTACCCAGAAATGTCGTCTACCAATAAGGCACCTGAAAAGGCCAAGAAAAGCTCACTCAAAGATCGCGGAAATCTCTTCGAAATCGCAATGCAGCAGGTTTCGAAGGCCGCGGATGTCATCAAGCTTGACCCGAAGGTCCGCAATATCCTCGCTCAGCCCAAAAATGAGCTGATCATCAACTTCCCCGTCCAGATGGATGACGGCAGCTGGAAGATGTTCAAAGGCTACCGAGTTCAACACAACAACATGCTCGGCCCATACAAGGGCGGCATGCGCTACCACCACGAGGCCAACCTCGATGAGATGAAAGCGCTTGCGGCATGGATGACCTACAAGAGTGCCCTGCACGATATCCCATTCGGCGGTGGCAAGGGCGGCGTCAAGGTCGCTAGCGGCGAGCTGAGCATGCGAGAGAAGGAGCGCCTCACGCGCCGCTTCACCCACGCTCTTGGCAACAACATCGGTCCCGAGTGGGACATCCCCGCGCCAGACGTCGGCACCGACGGCCAGGTCATGGTCTGGATGATGGACACGTACATGAACGTGGCAGGCTACAACGACAAGAACGCCGTGCGTCGCGTCGTCACCGGCAAGACCATCATCTCCGGCGGCTCACATGGTCGCAGCGAAGCCACCGGCCTCGGTCTGGTCTACTGCATCGAGGAGTGGGCTCGCGACAAGAAGTTCAATCTCGACGGTTGCACATTTACGGTGCAAGGCTTCGGCAACGTCGGCTCGCACCTGGCCAATCTATTGACCAAGCGCGGCGCGGTGATGGTCGGTGTTGGTGACCATGGTGGTTACATCGCCAACCCCGAGGGCATCAACCCACACAAGCTCTTGCAGTACATGGCTGGCAAAGGCACCGTGGCCAAGTACCAGGGCGCTGCCGAGATTACTCGCGAGCAGTTCTTCGGTCTGGAGTGCGACCTCTTTGTACCCGCCGCTCTCGAGCTCGAGATTGGTGTCGACGAGGCCAACTTGCTCAAGTGCAAACTCATCTGCGAAGGCGCCAACGGCCCGACCTACCCGGAAGCCGAGGAGATTCTCCTCAAGCGCGGTGTCGACATCATCCCTGACGTCCTCGCCAACTCGGGCGGCGTCGTGGTCTCGTACTACGAGTGGCTGCAGAACAAGCGCTCTGAGCGCTGGGAGCTCGAGGAGGTTCGCGGCCGTCTTGCCAAGCGCATGGCGACCACCTACCAGGCAGTTCGCCAGTGCGCGCTGCACCGCAAGGTCGACATGCGAACGGCTGTCTATTGCATCGCACTCGAGCGGCTGCAGCAGGCCTACGCTGAGCGCGGCATCTTCCCATAGCCTATTAGGCTAGCTCAGAACAATACCAAGCGTATCAGTCGCCGTCCTTGCTGGTTGCAGCTCGGGCGGCGATTGCACGTAGAGCCGCCACCGCTTCTGCATCCTCAGGTGCCATGGCCAGAGCGCGTCGCAAACGCGTAGCCGCGCTGTCCAGCCGCCCGGCCTGCAAGTCGACCAGGCCGGCTATCTTCCAGCTCGACGGCGATTTCGGATCGACACGCAGGGCGCGTTCGGCGTGCTGCAAGGCCGCGGCGTCCTCATGGAGCAACATGCGATAGCGAGCCGCGTTGACCAGGGCCAGTGGTCGGTTGGGCTCATAGCTAAGCGCCTTCTCCGTGACCAGCGCGGCCTTCTCAAGCTGCCCCTCTTGCGAATATAGAACGCCTAAGTTGACCCATGCCGCGGCGTGCGAGGCCTGGGTATCGAGAGCATCCTCGAAGAGTCTGCCCGCGCTTTCCAGCTGGCCGTCGGCAAAGGCCAGACGACCGAGGTTGGTGAGTTGATTGGCAAGTGCTCGACGCGCGCTGCGATCGCGATGGCCGGGCTGCGAATAGACCTTGCGCAGTGCCGCCACAGCGGAGGCCAGCTCCAGGGCGCCTTGCGCGCGCGGCACGAGCCTCGACAACATAGGGCCCACCAGCAGTGAGGTGTTAGCCGGCGTCCCTATCGGACCACTCTCCCAATACATCGGCCGAGCGCTTTGCGCAATCGCCACCAAGGCAGGCGCTTGGAGAGTAGGCAGCTCGTGACCAGGGGGAGCCGTGGCGTTGAGAACTTCTCGCACTGTCTCCAAATCCGAAATCATCGGCAGCACCAAGACGGCGACATCGGGCCGCGCTCCCTCGATCTCGTGCAGGTAGATCGAGGCTGCTGCCGTGGAATCGCTCTGGGTCAAGATGACGGCCCCAGGTGCAACCGGCCCAAAGGCTGCCTCGCTGGCCGCTCTGGGCAGATCGCGTACCGATGCGACTGCTGGCAGCGACACCAGCGCTGGGGGAATGACGAGAGCGAGACAGGCCACCGAACCGACGAAAGGCGCAGCGGGACCAGTCATTCGCGCCAGCGCCGACACCGCGACGCCGGCACACACGCACATGCCGAGGACCATGGGCACACCGTTTTGCAAATCGACCAGACCCATGGGATTGAGCCAGAAGCCATAGATGCCATCGAGCACGACGATCGAAGCCAGCGCGCAACCCAACCAGCGCGTGCGGCGTTCGAGCAGTAGCAAGAGCAAGCCGAGCACGGCAGCCAACACCGCCAAGAGCCCGAGGGAGTCAGCAATCTGTTCAGCGAAGACGCGCAAATCGTCGCTGACGATTTCGGCACGCCCCGACATCATCCTGTCGGCGAAGGCCTTGCGGATCTCACTGGCGTTGGCGTGCGCAAGGGCTCTGCCAAAAGTATCCGGGTGGCCCCACTCGAGGCTCTCAATGCGCCCGGTAGCTGCCCGAACCGGCAGATAGAGGTAGGAGGCCAAGGCCGAGAAGCTGGTCATGGCCGGCGCGAGCAAAGGCCACCTCGCTCCTCGGTACAGGCGCAGCAGCAAGAGCGCTAGAATCGGCAGGCCCATCAGGATGCGATAGGAAGGGTGCATGGCCAGCCCCATGCCGGCCACCCACGCCAAGCTCAGACCCGCGGCCGCGGTGCCGCCTCGTGCGACGCGCTCGAAGATGAGCAGGGTGAGGACGATGAAGGCCGCGGTTGGCGCGTACACTTCTGTGACGGTGGCCTGTCGAGCAAAGAGCAGAGAGACCGCCAACGTCGCTGCGCCGGCGAAGGCGCCAAGGATCGTCGCCCAGTCAGCTTGCCCAAGCGCCAGAATGAGGCGCGCCACGCCAGCGACAGCGAAAGCTGCGCACAGGGCGGAGAGCAAATTGACTCGAAAGGCCAGCTCGCCGATGGGCACGAAGGCGGCCAACTTGGCCATGAGCATGTACAGGGGAAAGCCGGTTGGGTGTGCCGAGCCGAGTCGAATCGCACTGGCCGCGAGTTCACCGGAATCGAGCCAGAACAGGCCCGGCGCGCACAAGAGCGCGTAGCTTAGGAAGGCCACAAGGCCCAGCCCGCGCGGTAGCCAGGATCGTGCCGCCTCCATCTCTCGAAGGTACGGCCAGGTGCTGGCCTTGCCAAGTTCCTGCCATCGAGTCGCTGAATCCGAGCCGTGAAATCATTGGCAGCCGACGCCGTGTGCTGGTGATTTCTGGTCGGCAAATCGGAGCGACCGGCGCTTGGCACTTGTGCCCCTGCCGCAGGCCACCTAGTGTTCGCCGGCCGTGGAAATCTTTGCAGGACACCGGGCACTTTTTCGGCCCCTGGCAGCGCCAGCGATCACCATTGGCAACTTCGATGGCGTCCACCGAGGCCATCAGGCTCTGCTCGCCGGGGCCAGAGAGGCCGCCAATCGATTGGGCGGCGATGCGGTCGCCATGACTTTCGAGCCACACCCCGCCGCCCTCATCTGCCCAGACAAGGTGCCACCGCGACTGTCGACCGAAGCTCGCAAGCTCGAGCTCTTTGCGCAGGCCGGTATGGATGTCGCGATCATCGAGACCTTCGACAAGGCCTTCGCTGAGCTAAGCGCCTCGCAATTTTGTGAAGAGATTCTGCGCGACACCCTGGGCGCAAAGCATGTGGTGGTCGGTCATGACTTCGGCTACGGCAGAAAACGCGAAGGCGATGCAAGCAGCCTGCGCGCGGCAGGCGCCGCCCTTGGATTCTCCGTGCAGGTCATCGAGCCGGTTTCGTGCGAGGGGGTGCTGGCCTCGAGCAGCGCGATTCGCCGAGCGCTCATTGCAGGCGATTTGCCTACCGCACACCTTCTGCTCGGCCGTCACTACGACGTCGATGGCCCCGTGGTGCGCGGTGCTGGACGCGGCCGGGACTTTGGCATCCCGACCGCCAATGTCGATCCAGGCGATGTCCTTTTGCCCAAACCAGGTATCTACGCCACCACGGTGCAGGTGCTCGGCAAACCCGAGATCCACGCTGCGGCCACAAGCCTCGGCACCAATCCCACCTTTGTCTCCGGCGGTGCCCTCACCCTCGAAGCGCATCTGCTCGACTTTGAGGGAGACCTCTACGATCAGCGACTGCGCGTTTGCTTCCTCGAGCGACTGCGCGATGAGGAGCAGTATGCCGACGTCGACAGCCTGCTAGCGCAGATCCACCGCGACATCGAGAACACCCGCGCTGTGGTACACAGCACGGTAATAAAAGACGCCCCTCGGGCGTAGATCCACTTGAGACCCTTCCTGTCTGCGCCCAACCCACGTCGGAGAACATGAAACATGGCTAGCAAGGCAACCTTTGAAGGAGCGATGACCGCCATCGTCACGCCCTTTCGCAACGGCGCTCCAGACTACGCTGCTTTTGAGAAGATCATCGATGAGCAAATCGCGGCTGGTATCGACGGCATCGTCGCCGTCGGCACCACCGGTGAATCTGCGACCATCAACGTCGACGAGCACCTCGACGTCATCAAACAGTGTGTGAAGTTCGTCGGTGGGCGCGTGCCTGTGATCGCGGGCGCCGGCGGCAACTCGACGCAAGAGGCCATCGAGCTCAGTCGCACCAGTGAGAAGGTCGGCGCCGAGGCCCTCTTGCAGGTCACGCCCTACTACAACAAGCCGACCCAGGAAGGCCTGTTCAGGCACTTCGAGGCCATCAGCAAGAGCAGCGCGCTGCCCATCATCTTGTACAACGTGCCTGGCCGAACCTCGTGCGACATGCAAGCTGAGACCGTCGCACGCCTTGCCGAGCTGCCCACCATCGTGGCCATCAAGGAAGCCTCCGGCGACATGCGCCGCGCCAGCGAGATCCTGCAGCTGTGCGGCGACAAAATTACGCTGCTATCCGGTGATGACTTCACGACCTTTCCCCTCTTGTGCCTGGGCGGTCGCGGTGTCATCTCCGTGGTCTCCAACATCATGCCCGAACACATGGTCAAGATGTGCAAAGCGGCAAACGCAGGCGACATCGCCACGGCTCGCAAGCACCACTTCGCCGTGCAAAAGTTGTGTGCCCTGCTCTTTTGCGAGAGCAATCCGATTCCGGTCAAGGCGGCCATGGCACTGCTCGGCAAGCTCGGCCCCGAGCTGCGCTTGCCACTCACGCCTGCCAGTGACGCGACGGTTGCAAAGCTGCGCGCACAACTGCACGAAGACGGTCTGCTGTGATTCCCCTGTGCGTGCTTGGTCCCTCGGGGCGCATGGGGGCGCAGGTTGCAACACTGGCACTGGCAAGCTCGGAGCTACGACTCTGTAGCGCTGCCGACCGCGCCGGCTCTGCGATCGTCGGATCGAGGATCGCAGGCTCTGATGTCGTCGTTGGCGATGATCTGCAAGGCGCACTCTCGCAGGCCAAGGTCTACATCGACTTCACGACTCCGGCGTCCACGGCCAGCGCCGCGCGCATAGCGGCCAAGCAGGGCTGCGCGGCCGTGGTCGGAACCACCGGTCTGGACGCCGAAGCGGAGAGTGCCCTCGACGAGCTGGCGCGCGTGGCCCCCGTCTTGGTGGCCGCCAATTTTTCGCCCGGGGTAGCCCTGCTCTTGCACCTGGCCGAACTAGCGGCTCGGGCCCTTGGCCCGGCCTACGATCTGGAAGTGCTGGAACTGCACCATCGCAATAAAGTCGATGCTCCCTCCGGCACGGCCCTAGCTCTCGGCAAGGCCCTGGCCAAGGGCCGAGACCTCGATTTCCAGGCAGCGTTGCAAAGCGCGAGGACGGGCCAGGTCGGCCCAAGAAAAGACAATGAAATCGGCATGTTTGCTATCCGCGGTGGCGACATCATCGGCGAGCACACCGCCTTTTTGATCGGCGCCGAGGAGCGCATCGAAATCAGCCACAAGGCGCAACGTCGCAGTGTTTTTGCCTCGGGAGCCCTGCGAGCGGCCAGCTGGCTCGCCGAGCGCGCGCCTGGGCGCTATACCATGACTGACCTGCTCGGTTTCTAGCTCGACCCCGGCACGGAATTTGGTGATACAAGGCACCGGCATTCGATGAACTTGAACGATCTAAAGAAGAGTTCTAGCGACGAGCTAGCGCGCACGGCCAACGAGCTTGGCATCAAGACGGCAGCCAACGCTGACAACGGCGACCTGATCCTCGCAATTCTGCGCTCGCACGCCAAAGCCGGCGGCGTGGTGACTAGCTCAGGGACCCTGGAGATTCTCAGCGATGGATTCGGATTCTTGCGCGGCTCCAAGAGCGATTACTCGCCGAGCCCACAGGACATCTACGTCTCGCCTTCGCAGATCCGACGCTTTCACCTCAACACCGGCG
Source organism: Kofleriaceae bacterium (assembly GCA_024642805.1). Taxonomy (GTDB): domain Bacteria; phylum Myxococcota_A; class Polyangia; order Haliangiales; family Haliangiaceae; genus NORP324. Next base: position 7,214 of record JAHEAK010000044.1, read on the forward strand.
ACGATGTCTCGGGCCAGGTGCGCCCACCCAAAGAGAGCGAGCGCTACTTTGCGCTGCTGCGTGTGGAGACCATCAACGGTGTATCGGCAGACAAGGCCAGCACCAGCCAGGGCTTCACGGAGCGCGAAGCGGTGCGCGCGAGCGAGCAACTCAAGCTCGCGGCGAACAGCGCCGTGGCTGCAAGTCTGGCTGCTCTGTGCCCCCTTGGCAAAGGCCAGCGTGCCCTGCTGCTCACGCCGCGCCGATGCCGCAGTGGTGAGATTCTGCTCGAACTGGGCAAAGCGGCCCGTGCAGCCAACAAGAAACTCGAGGTCTGCTTCCTCCTGGTCTCCGAGCGTCCTGAGCTTGTGACCGAGTTCCAAAAGGCCGGTGTTGGTGAAGTCGTCTTCTCGACCTTCGACGAGCCTGCGCAAAAGCACGCGCAAATTGCCGACATGGTCTTGGAGAACGTCAAGCGCAGCGCCGACGCCGGCAACGATGTGCTGCTGCTCGTCGATTCCCTCACACGCCTCGCCAGCGCAGCTAGTCTCGCTGCGCCAGGGGTGGCCTGCAATCTGCCCTCGGCTCTGAGTGCGCGCGGCGTGCACAGCGTCAAGCGCCTCTTTGCCGCCGGTCGCAATTTGGCTGGAAGCGGCTCGGTGACCCTGGTCGCTACCCTTCGCGAAGACCAGGAAGAGGTCGATGCCTACTTGCGCCAGGAGCTCACGCCAAGCGCCAACGCGTTGCTTGTCTTGAGCCGAGCCGCAACCGATGCCCAGTGCCCCCTACCCCTGGATATCGAGCGCTCCACCAATGAGGACGAGGCCAAATTCCTGAGTGCCGAACAGCTCGCCACCCTGGCCAGCCGTCGTGCCCGCGGCGGGGCTGACCTGGCCGCGCTCAAAGCCCTGGAAGAGGAACTCACTGCCTCCTAGAGGGTTAGGTAAGTCATAACAGCAGCTTAGATCTTGTGTTTGCCGGGCAAACCAGGATAGCCGGCGCGGATCCAATCTGCTATACACCCGCTCCCACGAACCAAGAGATATTTATGAAGGCTTCAGCAAATCACCCCGACTACATTTCCACCAAGATCACCTGCTCTTGCGGAACCATCTACGACACCTTCAGCACCAAGGGCGACTTCGCCGTTGAGGTCTGCAGTGCCTGTCACCCGTACTACACCGGCAAGCAAAAGATCGTTGATGCTGCTGGTCGCGTCGATCGCTTCAACAAAAAGTACAAGCGCGATACCGCTGCTGAATAGTAGCCCGCGTGCCTGCGAGCAAGCCTGAGCGGATGAGCGTCGGTGGCCAGGCGGTCATCGAAGGCGTGATGATGCGATCGCCAACCTCTCTGGCGGTCGTCTGTAGGCGCGCCGATGGCTCCATCGTCATCAAGGAAGACCAGTGGCGTCCGATCTGGAGCAGGCTGGGCTTCTTGCGTTGGCCCGTGCTTCGCGGTGGCGTGGTCCTCCTCGAGTCCATGGTCAACGGCTTGTCAGCGCTGACCTTCTCTGCCAACCAACAACTCGCCGCTGTGCCTGCCGACGTACTGGGTGATGGCGCTGCGCTTTCGCCTGCTGGCTCGCCTGCGCAGCCTGCATCGAAAAGCCCGAGCCTACCGACTCGTTCGCTCGGAGCTCGGAGTGCGCAACAAGCCGAGGAAAGCTCCACGCTCAGCACCATCGGCATGGTGGCCGTTAGCGTCATCTTTGGTCTCGCCCTCTTCGTGGGCGCGCCACACCTGGCAGCCTGGGGACTGGGCACCCTTCTCGGTTTTGACTCCAGCTCGCCAATCTTTCACGCCGTCGATGGCGCTATCAAGCTCGCCATCTTGATTGGCTACATGGCCGCCATCTCCATGCTCAAGGATGTGCAAAGGGTCTTTCAGTATCACGGGGCCGAGCACAAGGCGATCTTCACCTACGAGCAGGGGCTGCCGCTTACCGTCGACAACGCCAGGCGCATGAGCCGATTCCACCCCCGCTGTGGCACATCCTTCTTGTTGATCGTGATCGCGGTTTCCGTCGTGCTCTTCTCTGCCCTACTCAGCTTTCGCCTCATGGACAGCCCGGTGCTCGACAACCTCGTCAAGATCGTCATCAAGATTCCCCTGATGTTCCCGGTTGCAGGCCTAAGCTATGAATTGATCAAGCTTGCCGGCAAGCACTGCGATACCTCGCGCCTGGCCCGCTCACTTTCGGCCCCTGGCATGTGGCTACAAAAGATCACCACCCGTGAGCCAGACGATGCCCAACTCGAGATTGCTTTGCTCTCGATACGCAAGACCCTTTGGCGCGAGGCCCAGAGTGCGGAAGCCCCGCCTCTAAAAAGTGATGTATACGAAGTGTTCATGAGCGCCGACGAGATTGACCTTCCTCTGGTAGCGTAGCGTCATGTTCGAAGAAGCAGCATTTCGGGAGAAGATGGCCGGGCTCCAGCGCCGGTACCACGAACTCTCCTCGCTTCTGGGTGATCCGGATGTCATTGCCAAGCGCAGCGAGTTTGCCAAGTTCAGCAAGGAGCACGCCGACATCGACGAGATGGTTTCGGCGTGGAAGGTCTACACCAAGACCGAGGACGATCTTGCCCAGGCCAAGGCCATGCTCGCCGAGAGCGACGACGCCGAGATGCGCGAGATGGCCAAAGCCGAGATCCACGAGCTAGAAGACTCGATCGAGCGCCAACAACAGGAGATCAAGATTCTGCTCCTGCCCAAGGATCCACTCGACGCCAAGAACATCCTTCTCGAGATTCGCGCCGGCACCGGCGGCGATGAAGCTGCGCTCTTTGCAGGCGACCTCTTCCGCATGTACATGCGCTATGCCGAGCGTCTCGGTTGGAAGACCGAGCAGATGTCATCGACCGAGGGCACCTCCGGTGGCTTCAAAGAGGTCATCGTGCTCATCCAGGGCAAGGACGTTTACTCGCAGCTCAAGTACGAAAGTGGCGTGCACCGCGTCCAGCGCGTGCCCTCCACCGAGAGCCAAGGACGCGTGCACACCTCGGCCGCAACCGTGGTGGTGCTGCCAGAGGCCGTAGAGGTCGACGTGCAGATCAACGAGAACGAACTGCGCATCGACGTCTATCGCTCCAGCGGCCCCGGTGGCCAGTCGGTCAACACCACCGACTCCGCCGTGCGCATCACGCACATTCCGACCGGCACGGTCGTCATTTGTCAGAACGAGAAGTCGCAGCACAAGAACAAGGCTGCGGCCATGCGGGTCTTGCGCTCGCGCATCCTCGAGACTGAAATCGCCAAGCAAGAAGAGAGTGAGCGCGATCAGCGCCGCTCGCTGGTCAAGAGCGGCGACCGCTCGGAGAAGATCCGAACCTACAACTTCCCGCAGGATCGTCTGACCGACCACCGTATCAACCTGAGTAAGCGCAACTTGAAAGGCATCCTCGATGGCGAGATCGGTGAGCTCATCGATGCCTTGCGCGCCCACGCCCAGGCCGAAGCGCTCAATCAGGCGCAAGACCTCTAAGGCCTATCGCCACGCACGCGCAGACTCGCCGCGCGTTTGACTCGCTTCGCAGGTCGTCGAACAGGGCTATAAGTCGGCGCCCAGCGCCAGCGTGCCTATGAGTGGCAGCATGCGTATCGTGACGCTCGCGTCACCCGCGTGCGCCATCTCGAAGACTGGCAGCTCAGGCGTGCGAATGTAGATGTCTCGCACCTTGGCATCCATGCGCAGGCCCATGATGGTCTTGAAGTCGATCATCGCGTAGTAGCGATCGTAGATGCGCAGCTCGACACCGGCTTGCGCAACGACCCCGAAGGCATCATCGACCTCCAACCTCGGCTCGGCGACATCGGTCAAGACGGGATTGGTGACATGCGCATCGTAGACGTGCATGTAGCTCAACCCCGATCCTAGGTAGGGATGGACGATGCTGGTCTGCATGAAGCGATACACGGCGGTGACGATCGGAGGCAGTGCTTTGGCGGTGCCCAAGTTGGCTCCCATGGCCGGCACGCCCGTGGGTACGTTGCCCAGTGCGAAGGGCGCAAGCGACTCACTCGCCATCGCTCCCGTCGCCTGCAGCTCGAGCTCGATGGGCAAGCCCAACACGGTCTCGACGCTCAGGTGCCCGTCGAGCCAGGGCAGAACGTAGCCGACGTTCATCACCGGCACAGTGACCGGGGCAACCCCCGCGCCGGAGTTGGGAATCGGGCCCGGAGAGATGGCGAGCTCGGCGAACTCGCTGAGGTTGGACAGAACGACGTTCTCGCTGCTGACGTTGGGCTGCATGTGCAGCACGCCCGGTCGCAGGTAGAAGCGTCTTCGCTTAGGTGCGTCGAGCAGGCTCGGTGCCGTGCTGGGGGCGGGCGCGATCTCCTTGCTCGATGCCGCTTGCTCGAAGCTCAGCGCGTGCGACTCGTTGGCTTCATCGGCGTTCTCCGCCGCGGCCGGCGACGCGCCAGCTTCCTCACTTGCGCTCGGCTCTGGATCGGGTTCGAAGACCAACTCCTCCTCTTCGGCCGCCTGCTCACCTGCCTTGGCACGCGAGGGCGCCGCCTTGCCCTTGTGTTTGTGACCCTTGCGATGGGCGCTCGCGGGCCCAGCGTGGCGCTTGTTGGCCTTTGCATGCGGCGCGGCTTTGGTCTTTGCATCGGCGGCCTTTGGATCCGTGCGGCCCTCGGCGTGGGCCTCGGGACGCTCAGCCACACTCACAAGCAAGGCCGGCACGAGCGCGAGAGCTACCAGGGACAGGTCGAATCGTCGGATGGACTTCATCGCAGACCACCTCTGGCCGCGCGGCTCACCAGGTCTAGCTTCATGGCACCTGCTGCGATCGCAAGGCTCATGGTCCCGGTGTTGAGTCCCAGCGCGCTAATGCCCACGTCGATGTGAACGTCTTCCACGTTGGCGACGGAAATCTTGAGCCGACCATCCTCTCGAAAATCGACGGGCCCGCGCAGGAAGACTCGCAGTTCCTTGCTGTGCAAGTCATGACTGGCGAGCCCGCCCAAGATCGACAGGTCGGGGGCATCCATGTACACCGAGAGGGTAAGCAGGATTTCGGGCTCACCGGCCGCGTCCTCGACGATGTAGCCCTTGACCTGCTGATCGCCTTCGCGAATGCGCAAGATCACGCGACCGGTCTTGAGGTCGTTGATGATGCCGAGACCGAGCACGTTTGCATCCATGCTCAGCTCGGTGCCGTAGATGGCTCCGGGGCTGACACTCACCGGCAAACAGTCGGCGGCATTGAGGTTGCCCTCTGCGCTCTCGATGACACAGCTCGTCTGATTTTCGCCCAACACCACCACCAGGTCCGAGCTTAGGTACAGACACCCTTCATTGTCTGGCGTGGCAGTGTCGCAGTCGGGCATGGCGATGGAGGCCGAGGTGACAATGCCACTTACGCCTGCCAAGGCCACGGCCGCGCGATTGGTCGTCGACTCGCTCTCGGAGGCATCCACTTTGCCGTTGCCATTGCGATCCACGATTGGCTGCGCGCCAGCGACTGCCACGGCGCCGGTTGATGCCTTGGCACCTCGAAAGAACGCCTGCACATCAGGACCGCCACCATTGCCGTTGCCGTCCAGAGGGTCCGTGTTGAGCGCCAGGTTGTTGAGGCCACAGACTTCTCCTGCACCGCAGCTGGAGTTATTGCCGGCAATGATCCGCAGGCGGTAGCTAACGCCTTCTTGCCACGGATCTTCCGGGACGAATTGAATGCCGCGCTCGCTCAGGTGAATGAGGCCAGGCACCGCTGCATCGCAGCTTGTCCCCGTGACCTGCTCGACCCGGAACGAGCCCTGGCCACAAGCGGTGCCCAGCGTGATGCTGCCGGGCGACATGGCCTTGTCGAAGAGGACTTCGATCTTGTGATTGGCGGGCAGATCGGAAGGCAAGTACTCCGAGTCTGCGCCGTCACCGCCGACACAACAACGCTGGCCAGAGCCTTCGCCTACCAGGGCACAGGGCGCGCCTGGATAGATGGCGAGCACCGAGGGAGGCAGCGCGTCAGCGCTCGCAAGCGAGGTGGTTGAGAAGCGCAGGACACCCTCGCCGCCGGTCGGATCCTGGCCTTGTCGCAGCCAGCTGTTGCCACTCAGATCGCGCAGTCCGGCGTTGATGAACACAGCGTAGTCGACATCGCCAGCGAGGGGCTCCGTCGGCGAGATGACCACCATGCTGCCGCTTGCGCGCATATCGGCCTCGACAAGCGATCCAAACTCATTGCGCAGCTCGACGGCGTTAGCGCCATCCAGCTCGATGGCCTCGGTGAAGCCGAGGAGAATGCTGTCGCCGAGCTCGAGCAGGGGCTGGTCCGCACTGGGATAGGCACTTCGCAAGAGCGGCGCATCGGTATCGCTTGGCGCAGAGAGGCCGGTGGCGGTTGCCAGTGACAGGGCCATCTGTGCGGGCGCCTTGGAAATCCCCAAGAGATCGAGCTCGATCGAACCGAGGTTGGTGATGATGAGGCTACCGTCGTGGACTTCGACAACACCCGAGGCTTGCACACCGAGGTTGTTCTGGGTGAGGACGGCATTGCCAACCCCGTCGGTCGCACTCACGCCGATGTCGAAGTTGAGAAACACTTCTAGCGGCGCTTCCTGATTGTCTGGAATGGTTGAAGCCGGCCAGTGCGTGTTGCGAACCATGTAACCGGTGACGTCAGACACGAAACTCAGACGAAGGTCGCCGGTATCCAGTCCTGCGTTGACCGTGCCGGCCAGCTCGACCTTGAGACCGCTGGCGACCAGCGATTGCCCTTTGCGAATGACAACTGGAACCGCCTCCGGGAAGAGGTCCACCTGAGCCATCTCTAGCTCGATCTGCCCATCGCGCAGCTGGATGAGCTTATCGCCAATGATGGGCGAGCTGACCAGGACATTGTTGCGAGCCAAACTCGAGACCGTCGACTCGCTCGGAAAGTCAGCGTCGCCGACACCGGGGCTGACGTCGAGTACCTGCGCGTAGCTCGTTCCCGAGCTCTGCGGTTGAAAGACGAAACGCTGCGGCTGTGCTGACTCGCCACCAGCGTCGAGCAAGGAGGGGCTGATGCGCAGCTCGTAGCTCTTACTGGCGTCGAGATCCTCGTCGGGATCAAAGCTCATGTGCAGACCTTGCACTAAGAGTTGTCCCGAGACGCTCGCCCCTGTACCGGCCTCGACGAACTGCACGCCCTCGCCCAGGATGGCGCTCCTCTCATCGATTTCCTCGGAAAACACCCATCGAAAGGTCGAAAAATCAGTCACAGGAAAGCGCGGATGTAGCGCGCTGCCTTCTTCGTAGGCGGCGGCGGGGTCACCGTTGATGGCGATGATGCTTGCTGCCACGCCCACGCGATTGCCGCCCCTGGTGGTCACGAAACGCACGGCGGGCCCACTGGCCGGCAGATTTCCAACGCCCGCTTTGAGCATTGTCGAAGGTACGAACACTTCGTAATCTGCGCCTGGCTCGAAGGCCTGGTCGGCGATGAACTCAGCGCTCTGCGATCCAGAACCGACCAGACTCCAGGATCCTGCGACGGGCGAGGATCCGCGAAGAACGCACAGAGCCCCGGCGCTGGGTGCTGTGCAGGGTCGAGCCAACTCGCTCTCCTCGACAGCTTCCGAAAAGCTGAGGGTGATGCGAGAGTGCAGCGGAACATCGAGCTGACCATCGGCAGGAAAGCTGTAGATGAGACCCGGTCCAGGTGCCTGGAAGGGCGGCGCTACCTTTTCAGGCGAACTGCATCCCGAACTGCATCCCATCGGCACCAACACCAGCAACAAGAAGGCTTTGAGTTGGAAGCGCATGGCCACTTGCAGATCCTATCTCAGGATGAGGTCGGCTCGTCACGAATTCCTAAAAATTTCGGTCGCTTGCAACCTGCGGGTTGCACCTATGCCCACACCTTGAGGCATTTTCAGTTGCCAGCAATGCCCCGATGTTGCACCTTGCCCGCCATGTCGCTGCCCCCTGCCCTTCGCCCTATCGACGCGCTGTGTGCCCTATCGCTGCTTGCCACCCTCACCGCATGTGCCGCCGAGGGTCCTGATGCAGAGCTCATTGGTCCTTCCCGACAGCAAGAAATCGTCGGTGGCCAGAGCACAAGCGACTACCCGGCTGTCGCGCAAATCTCGGTCACTACCACCGGCGGCGAGACCTTCTCCTGCTCGAGCACACTCATCTCTCCGCGCGTGCTGCTCACGGCCGCTCACTGTGTCGATCTCGAGGAAGGCCCCACGCAATCGATCACGGCTTACTTTGGCACCCGCGTCACCGGCGCCGATCCCAACTTCATCCAGTCCATCCCCGCCGTCGAGTGGACCCACTACGAGCCCTGGAGCCTGAGCGGCAACGACGTGGCCATGGTGCTTCTCGAGTACGACGCCGACGTCGAGCCAATGCCCT
>JAHEAK010000561.1 GCA_024642805.1 Kofleriaceae bacterium
CGCACAACGCCTCGAGGCTATCTTCGGCTGGATTGCGGCGGGCAAGCTCGTGCCCTTTGTCTCGCATCACTTCGCTCTTGATGATTTCAAAGAGGCCTTGCGCGCCAAGTGGAGTGGGCAGGTCATCGGCGGCTGCGTCTTGCACCCATAGCGGTGCGTTGGTGGCCTGGCTCTTGGCTCTCAGGTTGTGGAGCGGGGCACCAGCTGGTGGCTAGTGAAAGTCGCGCGAGGGTGCGCTCGGAGCCTCTTTGAGCATGGGCAAGGGCTCCAGGTGATCGACGATGAGGTTGACCACCGTGCCCTGACGCTCGACCTTACCGCGCGCCAGGATGAAGAGCTCGCGCCTGGCAATGACTCGATAGCGGGCGAAGATGGGCGGCGTCACCACCAGGTTGGCCAGCCCGGTCTCGTCTTCGATGGTCATAAAGAGCATGCCCTTGGCCGAGCCCGGCCGCTGCCGCGCGATGACCATGCCGCCGATCATGATCTGCCGGCCCGTGGCAATGCGCGTGTTGAGCGTAATGGCATCGGGCAGCCTGGCGTCGCGCAAGAGCGGTCGCACCACGGCCAGCGGATGACTGTCGATGCTGGCGCCGAGGGCACTGAAGTCGGCGCGCAGTTCCTCGCCCTTGGTCATGGGCGGCAAGGGCGGCGGTGGCTCATTGATCTCGTAGTGCAAGCTGTCGAGCAGTGGCAGGCTGCCAAAGTCGTAGGGCAGGGCGCTCACTTGCCACAGCGCCTGCCGACGCTCGAGACCAAAGGCGACAAAGCCATTGGCGGTGGCAAGGCGCGCCAGCACACTGCGCGGAAACCCCGAGCGGCTGGCAAAATCGGGGATGGAGCCAAAGGCAACGCGCGCGCGCTCGGCCTCGAAAGTCTCGCGGTGCTTGTCGGCGATGCCGCGCACGGTGCGCATGCCTAAACGCACGGCCGGCCAGGCCTCGGCGCTGCCCGGATCGCGCATGCTCGTGCCATCCGCGATCTCCAGAGTGCTGTTCCACTCGCTGTGCACGGCGCAGGGCGCGAGCACCGTTACGCCGTGGCGCCTGGCATCGGCAATGAGTGTGTTGGCCGAGTAAAAGCCCATGGGCTGCGCATTGAGCAATCCCGCCAAGAGCGCCGCTGGGTGATGGCGCTTGAGGTAGCAGGAGGCGTAGACGATGAGCGCAAAGGAGGCCGCGTGACTCTCGGGAAAGCCGTAGTCGGCAAAGGCGCACAGCTGCTTGTAGATGCGCGTGGCCAGCTCTTCGCTGATACCGTTTTGGCGCATGCCCTGAGTCAGGCGATCGTGCAGCTCTTGCATGCGCGCGTGCGAGCGCTTGTGACCCATGGCTCGGCGCAGCTCGTCGGCTTGACTGGCGCTAAAGCCCGCGCAGGCAATGGCAAGCTTCATGCCCTGCTCTTGAAAGAGCGGCACACCCAGGGTGCGGCGCAAGACCGGCTCGAGGGCCGGATGCTCATAGCTCACCGCTTCGGCGCCCAGCCGTCTGCGCAAGTAAGGGTGCACCATGTCGCCTTGAATGGGCCCCGGGCGAATGATAGCGACCTCGATGACCAGATCGTAGAAGGTGCGCGGCCGCAGACGAGGCAGCATGTTCATCTGCGCGCGCGACTCGATCTGAAAGGCGCCGACGGTATCGCCCGCGCAAATCATGTCGAAGACCGATTGATCGTCCATGGGTAGCTTGGCCAGGTCGAGCACGATGCCCTGAAAGCGCCGCAGCTGCTTGACCGCATCGCTGATGGCATTGAGCATGCCCAGGCCAAGCAGATCGATTTTGATGATGCCCAGGGAGTTGAGATCGTCCTTGTCCCACTGCACGACCGTGCGCTGCACCATGCTGGCGTTCTCGATGGGCACCACCTCGGCGATGGGATCCGCGGTGATGACGATGCCGCCCGAGTGAATGCCCATGTGCCGAGGAAAGCCCTCGAAGGCGCGCGCGATCACAAAGACCTGTTGCACCATCGGATCGGCGAGATCCAGACCGGTGAGGGAGCGCCAATGCGATCGCAAGAGCTCGTCGCTTAGCATCGTGCCCTCGCTCGCCTGGCTTGCGCCGCTTGCGTGCCCCTTCGCCATGCCTGCGCGTGTGCTCGCCTCGCTCGCCTGGCTTGCGCCGCTTGCGTGCGTGCTCGACTGGCCCCTTCGCGATCCTCGACCACCCGCCGTCATGCTCGGCACGCCTTCATACATGTGATTGGTGACCACGCCCTGTGGACTGAGATCGGTGATGTGATGGTCCATGGCCTTGGCGGCGCGATCGACTTGCTCGAGAGACAGGCCGAAGGCTTTGCCGACATCGCGAATGGCCGAGCGGGCGTGGTAGGTGTTGATGTTGCACGCCATGGCCACGCGCTCACGTCCGAAGCGCCGATAGACGTATTGGATGACCTCTTCGCGGCGGCGGGCATCGATGTCGAGATCGATGTCGGGCATCTCGTCGCGCTCCTCGGATAGGAAGCGCTCAAAGAGCAGCTCCATGGCAATCGGATCGACCGCGGTGATACCGAGCGCGTAGCACACCGCCGAGTTGGCCGCCGAGCCGCGACCCTGGCACAAGATCTCGCGCTCGCGGCAGAAGCGAACGATGTCCCAGACGATCAAGAAATAGCCGGCCAGCTTGAGCTTCTCGATGATGGCCAGCTCGTGGGAAATCTGCGCCGCGGCCTTGGGCGTCATGGGTTGATAGCGTTCGGCGGCGCCGCGCTGGGTGAGCTCGTAGAGGTAGGAGAAGGGCGTTTGCCCGGCTTTGAGATCGAAGGCGGGAAAGCGATAGCTTATCTCTCGCAGGGAGAAACTCAGCCGGTCGGAGACCTCGGTGCTGCGGCGCAGCGCTGTGCTGAGTTTGGAATAGTTCTGATACAGGTTTTCGCGGTCGCGCAGGTAGCGCTCGGCGTTGATCTGCAGGCGCTGGCCAGCGTTGAGCAGTGTGTGCTTTTCGCGAACGCAGGTCTGCACGTCGTAGAGGCGGCGCACACTTGGATCCGCGAAGCGAGCATTTTGACTGAAGACCGCGGCAAGCTTGGTGGTCTCGGCCAGTTGCAGAAGGTCGCGCATGCGCTCGTCATCGCCAGGGGCGAAGTGGTGGTTGATCTCGAGATAGGCGCGATCGCCAAAGCAGTCGGCAAGGCGCATAGCCCAGTCAAAGGCCGCGCGCAGCTGACCCTGGCGCCAGGCGGCGTCGATGGGGCCCTCATTGCCGCCCGTGAGGAGCAAGAGGCCCTGGCTGCGCTCGGCCAACTCCGGCCAGCTCACCCAGGCCGATCCTTTGGCGCAGCGCGTGCGTCCGAGCGTGCTCAGGCGACAGATGTTCTTGTAGCCCTCGAGATCTTGCGCGAGCAGGACCAGGCGATGCGCTGCCGGGCCTGCGCTTGCCGGCATGAGATCGTTGGCGACGGTGAGCTCGGTGCCGATGCCGAGATGAAAGCCGAGCTCGCGGGCCACATGATGCGCTTGCACCATGCCAGGCACGCCGTCTACGTCGGTGAGACATAGAGCCTGGTAGCCGAGAGCATGAGCGCGTCGCACCAAATCTTCCGGCGATGACGCACCATCGAGGAAGGAGTAGTACGAGCGACAATGCAGTTCTGCATATCGCAACGACATAGGGAATGGCCGTCCGTGATGCGCCTGGCGTGCCCGCGACCTGATGCCTGCGATGATCAGAGCGTTTCGAGCAAGCGTTACGACAGCGGTGTTGGCTGGTGCGGCTTAGTCGAAGATACCGTGCAGGTAATAACGCTCATCGTCTCTGCGCTGGAAGATCCAGTAGCGACTACCGTCCTCGGTTTCCACTTCGTAATAATCGCGCTCCACCGGGGTATTGCTCCACCACTCGGTGTCGACCTTGGTGGGGCCAAAGGCGGCTACCACCGAACTTTGCACACCTTCGATGGTGATGCTGCTCGGGCCGCGCTGCGCGGAGAGGCCCATGGATCCGGAACCGGATCCCGAGGCCATGGACTCGCGTGCGCGCACCTCACAGACCAGTGCGGTCGGCGGCTCGACCAGGCGCAGGGCACCGCTCATGCCGTTCATGACCAGGGGCAAGCTGGCTTGCTGCTTCTTGACCAGCTTGCGTTTGCCACTGCGTTTTTTGC
>JAHEAK010000562.1 GCA_024642805.1 Kofleriaceae bacterium
CCCGCTCAGCCAGGGCGCGGGCATCCAAGAAGAAGGGATAGATCGAGCGTCGATGCAGAACCCGGATGTGATAGGCCTCGAGGAAGGCTTCGATGATGAGCTTCCAGTTGGCGGCGCGGGTGGTTTTGCTGCGTCGAAAGGCCACGTGGCTTGCCAGCGAGAGTGCTTCGAGTTCGCCTGCAATCGGGCCGAGGAACTCGCGCAGCGGCGTGGGTGAAGGAGCAGGGCGCACGGTCACCCAAATCAGGCCGGCCAGCTCCTCGACCAGCACGGGGACAAGGCCCGTGCACTCTGCATCCGAGAAGGCCTGTGCGTGCGGTCTGTGCAGAAGCCCGCCCTCGAGCGCATAGCTCCAGCCGTGATAGGGGCATACATAGGCTTTGTGAGGAGCGCATGGCGAGCCAGGCTCGATGAGACGCGCCGCTCGGTGCCGGCAGGCGTTGAGGAAGCCGCGCACCACGCCGTCGTGGCCACGCGCAAGGATGACACCGACCTCGGCGACTTCGGTGGCGATGCTCGTCCCAGGCACGAGCTCGCTGGCGTGAAGGGCCACGATGGGATGGCGCTGAAACATGGCTCGCTCCTCTTCACAGCGCTCGGCGCTGGTGTAACGCGAGACCGGAACTCGTGCTCCGCCTTCGGGCAGCGCTGCGTCTTGAGCGCTCAGCTCGGCGCGCAATTGCTCCGCCAGCTGCAGGTGAACAGGATGAAAAGGGGAGGGCGCCCTGGTTGACATGCGGGCACCAGCCTAGCAAACTTATTTCGGATGCGAAATATTCGTTTGCGAAGCTCTCCCTCGCAGTTGATCGGCCATCTCTTTCGTCAGGTCAACCGCGCCCACGGCACGGCCCTCAAGCCAACCGGGCTCTCTCCTGTGCAGGCGCAAATCCTCATCGTCTTGTGGGTGGAAGGTCCAATGACGGTGGGCGAGCTGCAGCGCTTCTTGGCCATGGGTGGGCCGGCACTTTCAGGCGCCATCGATCGCATGGAGAAGGCCAAGCTTCTGCGCCGCCGCCCGGTGCCCGGCGATCGCCGCGCCTTTTCGATCGAGGCCATGCCCTATGCAGAGAAGGACAAGACCCTGGTCCTCGAGCAACTCGCCAACGCCGATGTCCAGTGCTTTGCCGCCTTGAGCAAGAGTGAGCGACGTGAGCTGGTTCGCCTCCTAGCCAAGGTCACAGATGGCCTCGATTCATCGACAAATGGCTGAAGCTCTTTCGCCCTGGCGCTGGTGCATACACGTGGTCCGACGTGCGTTTTGGTAGCAGGTGCCCGCGAAGCGTCTCTAATAGATGAACTCTGAAGGCACACTCGTGGTAATTTGCGCACGTGAAACGCCTAGCCTACTTCCTGGTCGCATCCTCACTCCTTGTGGCGTTCTGTAGCTGCGGAGCCAAGGTCGGCGGGCCTGGCGATAGCGCTGGCGAGCCCGTGCTCATCGAAGTGAGCCCCGCCGACGCGACGCTGATCGTGGTCAACGGCGCGGCTGTCGAGCAAGGCTACAAGGTGCTAGCGACCTTTGATTCGGGCGAGGTCCTCGACGTGACTAGCGAGTCGGCCTTCTCCATTGACGACTCGATTCTCGGCGTCTTCTCTGGTGATGTATTGCGAGCTCTCGGCGGCGCCGGCGGGCAATCGCGAGTGCGAGCGGTCTACAAGAGTGAGGCTGCCGAGACCGGCGTGACGGTCACCGTCAACAATACCCGTGTCGATGATGGCGCGCCGGCCAACGCCCAGGAGCTCTTTGACGGTGCCACGGTCGACGCAACCTTAGCGCCAAGCATCGTCTACCCACCTAACGATGTCTACATGCCGCCAAACCTCGGCGACTTCGAGTCGCACTGGACGAGCGCGGCAGGCAGCGACCTCTACGAAGTGAGTTTGAGCAGCGCCTATAGCTCGACTCGTCTGTTCACGGCCAGGGATGCCTCGGCTGGTGCCTTTGCCGCCTTTACACCCGGGGAGTGGAAGGTCGTTGGCGACTCGGCACGTGGGGAAGACATCACTCTCACCGTTCGCGGCCTGAGCACCGCCGCCCCGCAAAACGTCGGAGTAAGCCCGGCCATTGTGGTGCATCTGACCAACACGGATATCGAAGGCGGCATCTACTACTGGGCTTCGCAGGGCGCGCTCGCCGAGGGTGTGTACCGCCACGACATGAGTCGGCCGGGCCAGGCCGCCGAAGCCTTCTACACCACCGGAGAAACTCCTAGCAATCGCTGCGTTGCCTGCCACGTCCTGTCCCGCGAGGGCGACAAGATGGCGGTCACCTACGACGGCGGCAATGGGGCTGCCTCCATCGTCGACGTTGCCACACGCACCGCCATGCTGCCGACCGATGCCAGCTTCGTGTGGAACTTCGCTTCCTTTGAGCCGAGCGGGGCTCGCATCGCGACCGTGAGCCAGGGCGTCATCACCTTGCGAGACAGCGCAACAGGCGCGGCCATCAACACGGTGCCGACGGCTGGCTACGCAAGTCACGTCGATTTCTCCGCAACCGGGGACAAGATTGTATACGTGCAAGTCGCGGCCCCTGGCGCTGACTGGGACTTCACTGGCGGCAGCCTTGTCGTGCAGAGTTTCGATCCAGCTACGGCAGCCTGGGGATCTCCCGAGACCTTGTACACGCCACCGGCTGGCGCAAATGCCTACTACCCGAGCTTCTCACCCGATGGTGAGTGGGTGCTTTTCAATCAGAGCGCAGCGGGTGCCTACGACGCTGCCAGTGCCGAGCTCTACGCCGTGCAGAGCAGCGGCGGCCTGGCACCCTTCCAGCTCTCCAGTCCAAACCTGCAGGCCGGCTTGACCAACTCCTGGGCACGCTGGGCACCCTTCATTCAAGAGCTCGAGACCGACGCAGGGGTGGAGCAGTTCTTCTGGCTCACCTTCTCCTCCAAACGCGCCTTTGGTGTGCGCTTGCCACAAGGCTCGCCGCAGTTGTGGATGACGCCCTTCTTCCCCGATCGAGTAGCGGCTGGTGGCGATCCTTCGGGCCCGGCCTTCCGCTTGCCCTTTCAAGAAATCAGCACCAACAACCACATCGCACAGTGGACGACACGCATCGTTCCCGTCGACTAAGGGCGAGATTGCGGCGCTGAGAACTCTACCTAGGCCTGGCGGCTAGCAGCTCGTAGCTCCTGTAGTTGCGCGCACACATGCGGCCCTTCGTCTGATCGCGTACTGGGTGTTTTTTCGCTGCGCGTGATTCCATGCAGAGCGGTATTTTCTCGACGCGCTCACGCCAATACCTGGCACAATGAACACAAATGGCCAGCGTGGTTGTACTTGCGCGGTTGGCACTGCTTGTTGTCGCCCTGTGTTGTGGGTGTTCCGAGACCAGACCCGGAGCACCGGTTATTGAAAGCGTGAGCCCGGCGAGTTCGCCGATGGGTGGCGAAACCACAATCACGATTTCGGGTCGCTCGATGTACCAGAGCGTCGGCGTCGATCTGGCGAGCGCCGCGGCTCCTCGCTTCGACGATAGCTTTCGCGTCACTCTCAAAAGCGCGCAGACCAGCCTCGAGCTCACCCAGGTGGTGTGGATCGACCTGCAGACTCTGCGCGCCACCATTCCCGCCACCGACAAACTCGGCGACTTTGACGTCGAAGTGAGCGGTCCGCGAGGCACCTCGAACCTCCTGGTCGGTGCCTTCCAGATCTGCGCCGACGAGGATGGCGATGGCAAGTGCGATTGCGTGGATGGCGATCGCGATGGCTATGGGCGCGCAGACTCGGATCAGAGCGGATGCGCGAGCCAGGGCGACGATTGCGACGACGCGCAGGCATCCATTCATCCCGGTGCTGTGGAGATAAGCGACGACGCTGTCGATCAGGACTGCAGCGGTCAAGACGCTGTCACCTGCTTGGTCGATGTCGACATGGATGGTTTCGGAAGCGAAGACATGAGCACGACCCTGGCCAGGGACGGCTCCTGCGACACGGCGGACCAGGAAGCCACGCAATCGGGTGATTGCGACGACGCCTCGGCCTTCACCTATCCAGGCGCGGCTAGCAATGATGGCACGGCGTGCATGCGCGACCTTGATGGCGACGGCTTTGGTGACCAGTCGCCGCCAAGCGGGGTCGTGGCTGGCAGCG
>JAHEAK010000563.1 GCA_024642805.1 Kofleriaceae bacterium
CGAATCCGGGCCATGCACACACCGGATGCCTCTAGGGTGCAAGCCTTGCCGAGTGAGGTCGATGCGCCCATGTGCGCTCTCTGTTACCTTCGCACCTGCATGCGACCCCTCTCTCCCTTCTTACTCGCTTTGCTCGCGCTCTCCACACCATCGATCGCGCTAGCCGATGTTCTCAATCTCGATCCGGTTGCCGACACCAGCATCTTCAGTGAGGCAGGTGATCGCGCAGGTGGCGGTGATCAGGGCATATTCGTCGGCATCACTAGCAATGGTGCCGAGAGGCGCTGCTTGCTGCGCTTCGACATCGCTACTTCTATACCTGCAGGTTCGGTCATCACCGGCGCCACGCTTAGCTTGGTCGTGGGCCAATCGTCTGGGGCTGACTTCGACGGCGAGCTGCACATCGTCAGTGGGGACTGGGCAGAGGGCACGAGTGTCGGCGCCGGCGGTGGTGGTGGTGGTGGGCCTGCTGGCGTTGGTGACACGACCTGGACCAGGCGCGTCTTCGACACGATTTCCTGGGCGACACCGGGTGGCGACTTCGCGATTGCCGCCAGTGCCAGTGCCAGCCTGCCCGGCTCGGGGGACACGGCAAGCTTCACCTCAGCAGGCATGGTCAGCGATGTGCAGGCCTGGCTCGATAGCCCGGCGACGAACTTTGGATGGATGATCGTGCCCGTCAACGCAGGAACCAAGCAGGCTCGACGTTTCAGCTCGCGCGAAGATTCTCTCGATCGTCCCCAGCTGACCCTCACCTTCACACCACCGATCACAACTGGCGCATGTTGTGCTGCTAACGGTGCGTGCTCCGTGGTCGACGATCCAGGCACGACTTGTACTGGTGTCTATCAGGGGCTCGGTGTCGCTTGCGCCATCGATCTGTGCCCGGCGCCCACTGGTGCCTGCTGTCTGCCTGACGCACTTGCCAGTTGTGAAATCGCATCGCAACTTGCATGCGAGGCGCAGGGCGGCAGCTATCGCGGTGATGACCAGCTCTGTGCCGATCAACTCTGCCCGGTGGTGCTCACGCCCTTCGTCGATGAGCTGCCCATTCCGCGCTTGGCGGTTCCGCAGAGCGGCGAGGTGGGAGCGGAGGCGTCGTATCGGCTTGCGATCGTGCAACTGAAACAAAAACTGCATCGCGATCTCCCCGAGACCCTGGTCTGGGGCTACGACGATGGCGTGGGCGCTAGCTACCCGGGGCCAACCCTCCTGGCAAGTACGGGCGCACCGGTCGAGGTGATCTGGGCCAACGACCTGCGCGACGATAGCGGCGCGCTTCTGCAGGAGCACGCCTTGCCCGTCGATACCTGTCCACACGGTGCCGATGACGCCAGTGCCCGCACCGTCACCCATCTCCACGGGGGCCACGTACCTGCCGCGGTCGATGGTTATCCCGAATCGACCATTCTTCCCGGCCAGGACGTCAGCTACACCTATCCCAACAAGCAGCCGGCAGCCACGCTCTGGTATCACGACCACGCGCTCGGCATCACGCGCCTGAATGTGTACATGGGACTTGCTGGTTTCTATTTGATACGGGACGCCGAGGAGCTTGCTCTCGGTCTACCCAGCGGCGCCTATGACCTGCCGCTGGTCATTCAAGATCGCAGCTTCGCGCCCGATGGCAGCCTCCGCTATCCCGCGGCCTGGGAGGAACACGTTGTGCACAACACGATCCTGGTCAACGGCAAGGTGGCGCCCTTCCTTAATGTCGACAAAGGCAAATACCGCTTTCGCGTCCTCAACGGCTCTGGAACCCGAACCTACCGCCTGCATCTCTCCGATGGTCGTTTCTTCAAGCTCATTGGTAGCGACGGCGGTCTCTTGCCCGCACCTATTGATCTGAGCGATGTGGTGGTCGCTCCTGGCGAGCGCGTGGAGCTCATCATCGACTTTCGAAACGATGTGCCAGGTAGCGAGGTCGTTCTGCTCAATGACGCGCCTGCGCCCTTTCCAGGTAACCCGGGGCAGGGTGTGGTCGCCAACGTGATGAAGTTCGTGGTCGGCGCCAACAGCGGTGCGCTCAATCCATTGCCCGCCAGCTTGCGCAGCATCGAGCCTTTGCCAGAGAGCGAGGCCGTCGAAGCGCGCGACTTCGTGCTGGCCAAGGAGGCGGATCCCTGTTCGGGCGGCAACAAGTGGCTCATCAATGGCCTTGGTTGGCACGACATCACCGAGAGACCCAAGCTTGGCACCAGCGAAGTTTGGCGCTTCATCAACGACTCGGGAATGATGCATCCGATGCACATGCACCTGGTCTTCTTTCAGGTGCTCGATCGACAGGCCTTCGAGATGATCGATGGCGTGGCCACGCCGGTAGGCGAGCCATTGCCCTTGGCGACGACCGACGGCGGCTGGAAGGACACCGTGCAAGTAGGACCAGGGGAGATGGTGCGCGTCATCGCCAAGTTCGAGGACTACACGGGGCTCTTCGCCTACCACTGCCACATTCTGGAACACGAGGACAACGAGATGATGCGCCAGTTCGAGACCTTCACGACTTGTGGAGACGGCGTGCTCGGTATGCCTGACGAAGAGTGCGACGACGGAGGCGAAAGCAGCGCCTGCAACGCCGATTGCAGTCTGGCGATCTGTGGCGATGGCATCGTCAACGCGAGCGCGGGAGAGGCTTGTGACGATGGCAATACGAACGAGGGGGACGAGTGTGCGGCCGATTGCACCCTCCCGGAGCTTGTGCCCGAGCCGAAGAGTGACGGCGGCTGTGGCTGTAATAGCAGCTCGAGGGGCTCGAGCGGGAGTCTGCTCTTGCTGGCCTTGTGCGCACTGGCCTGGCGAAAGTCAGGTCGTGGAAGACGTTGGCATCGCCATGCGAAGAATGTAGATTAGCGAGCATGTCGATGGCGCTCACAGACGGAATTCGTGTCAAGGTCGAAAGCGTTTATCTCTCCGAGCACAGCGATCCGGACGAGCCACGCTACGTCTTTGCCTATCGGGTAAGCATCCGCAACGAGGGCACCGAGGCCGCACGCCTACTGGCGCGCCATTGGGTGATTAGCGACGCTGCCGCCGGAACCGAAGAAGTACGAGGGCCCGGTGTCATCGGTCAAACGCCGCGTATCGCTCCCGGTGAGACCCACGAGTACCAGAGCTTTTGCGTGCTCAAGACACCGCGAGGATCGATGCACGGCAGCTACCAAATGGTTCGTGACGACGGTCGAGCCTTCGACGCGGAGATTGCGACCTTCGTGCTGAGCCCACCCAACGCCAGCAAGCTCGAGCTGAATTAGAGTTTTTCCTAGGCGCGCCAAGTCAGCGCCTACCTGCGCCATCCGCCTGGTACGAAGATGGCGCCCGAGCCTGACACCCGCCAGGTGTGCGTGGTCCAGACCGCGTCGCGGCTGGGTCGCAGGCGCCAAACGCCAGCAATCCACACATAGCTGTTATTGTGCCAGCTCCAATAGCCGGGCGCCCACACACAATCGCTCGAGGGAGCCGGTGGCACCACTTCCACCTGCATCGCAGGTGGCGCATAGCTGGCGGTGAGCGTCAGGCTATCGCGCAGATCGTTGGCGGGCACGCGCCAATCGCCGGCGATCCACAGCCACGAGCCGGCACTCCAGTGCCAATAGCCGGGAACCCACTCGGCGTGAATGCTGACCTTGGGAGGAATAACCTCTTGCTTGGCGGGAGGAGGCGACGAGGTCGGACCGGTGTAGACCTCGGCATCGGCGATGCGCGCGCGCAGCTCGGCCTGGCTTGGCGTTTCCGCCGCGCGTTTCTCGTCGCGCTCTCGTCGCTTCTTCTCTTTGGCGGCCAGGTGTTTGCGCCACTCCTTTTCACTGACACTCGGCCAGTGCACCAGGTGACGTACTTGTACGAAGGCGTTTTCGAAATCATTTGGTTCGTCACTCCAGATCTTGACGTGGATGTCAGCGCCCTTGCGCACCTCTTCCAGGTGCAACACGGTCGCCCCACCGTCGGGGCAGACGGATCCTGGAAAGTCGGAAATACGAAAGCCGGAGCTGTTACTGGTGGTCATGGATGGCGCGCTGCTGGCGGCGGCTCCACCTTGTCCTTCGGGCTGAGCGGCTGGTGTTTCACCCTTGGCATTGCTCGCGATCAGGCCTTGCTCGA
>JAHEAK010000045.1 GCA_024642805.1 Kofleriaceae bacterium
AATTTCACAACCCTAACTCCACGGGCAGCTGCGGCTGTTGCGAGTCCACCTCCTTTTAGGGGGAAGAAACACTATGAGCACAGAGCAAATTCAACAGCAGCTAAACCAGGAGTACGACGCTGGCTTCGTCACCAAGGTCGAACAGGACTTCGCACCTCCCGGTCTCAACGAGGACATCATTCGTTTCATCTCTGCCAAGAAGAAGGAGCCGAGCTGGTTGCTCGACTATCGACTGAAGGCCTACCGGCTGTGGTCCGAGATGGACGAGCCGACCTGGGCCAACGTGCGCTTCTTGCCCATCGACTATCAGGCCATCTGCTACTACGCGGCGCCCAAAGAGGGTCCAAAGAGTCTCGATGAAGTCGATCCTGAGATTCTGGCCACATTCGAAAAACTCGGAATCCCCCTGCACGAACGGGCTGCCCTGGCCGGCATCGCTGTCGACGCGGTTTTCGACAGCGTCAGCGTGGCCACGACCTTCAAGGGCAAGCTGGCCGAGATGGGTGTCATCTTCTGCTCCTTCTCCGAAGCTGTGGAGAATCACCCCGAGCTCATCAGGAAGTATCTCGGCTCGGTCGTTCCCAGCACCGACAACTACTTTGCGGCACTCAACGCGGCGGTCTTCACCGACGGATCCTTCGTCTACATTCCCAAAGGCGTTCGCTGCCCGATGGAGCTGTCCACCTATTTCCGCATCAACGCCGCCAACACCGGGCAGTTCGAGCGCACGCTCATCATCGCCGACGAGGGCAGCCACGTGAGCTACCTCGAAGGCTGCACGGCACCCAAGCGCGACGAAAATCAGCTGCACGCGGCCGTCGTCGAACTGGTGGCGCACAAGGATGCCGAGATCAAATACTCGACCGTGCAAAACTGGTTTCCTGGCAGCAAGGATGGCGTCGGTGGCATCTACAACTTCGTCACCAAGCGCGGCCTGTGTGAAGGATCCGGTTCGAAGATCAGCTGGACCCAGGTCGAGACCGGCTCGGCCATCACCTGGAAGTATCCAAGCTGCATCCTCAAGGGTGACAACTCGGTTGGCGAATTCTACTCGGTAGCCATCTCCAACAACTACCAGCAGGCCGACACCGGCACCAAGATGATCCACTTGGGGCGCAACACCAAGTCCACCATCGTCTCCAAGGGCATTAGCGCCGGTCACGGTCAGCAGACCTACCGAGGCCAGGTGCGCATCAGCAAGAAAGCCCAGGGGGCCCGCAATCACACCCAGTGCGATTCGCTCTTGCTGGGCTCGGAATGCGGCGCGCACACGGTTCCCTATATGGAGGTCAAGAACAAGGACTCCATCGTCGAGCACGAGGCAACCACCTCGCGCATCGGTGACGACCAACTCTTCTACTGTCGCCAGCGCGGTCTCAGCGAAGAAGACGCGGTCAACCTCATCGTCAACGGCTTCTGCAAAGAAGTCCTCAAGGAGCTCCCCATGGAGTTCGCTGTCGAAGCACAGAAACTCCTCGAAGTTAGTCTAGAAGGCGCAGTCGGTTAACGACCGCACAGCAAGGCACGATCATGCTTACTATCAAAAATCTCCACGCAACCGCCGACGGCAAGTCGATTCTCAAAGGTATCAACCTCGAGCTTCCCGACGGTGAAGTCCACGCCATCATGGGTCCCAACGGTTCCGGCAAGAGCACGCTCAGCCACGTTCTGGCCGGCCGCCCCGGTTACGAAATCACCGAGGGCGAAGTGCTCTTCGATGGCCTCAATCTCCTCGACATGGCCCCGGAAGAGCGCGCACAGGCGGGTGTCTTCCTGGCCTTCCAATATCCAGTCGAGCTGCCAGGCGTGAGCAACGTGTATTTCCTGAAGGCGGCC
This sequence comes from Kofleriaceae bacterium, assembly GCA_024642805.1. Classification (GTDB taxonomy): domain Bacteria; phylum Myxococcota_A; class Polyangia; order Haliangiales; family Haliangiaceae; genus NORP324. The sequence continues at coordinate 1,837 of JAHEAK010000045.1, forward strand.
CTCAATGCCGTCCGCAAGTACCGCGGCGAAGATCCGCTCGACGCGATGGAGTTCATGAAGCTTGCCCGCGAGAAGGCCAAGCTTGTCGAGCTTGGTGACGATCTGGTCAAGCGCGCCGTCAATCACGGCTTCTCCGGTGGTGAAAAGAAGCGCAACGAGATCTTTCAGATGGCTATGCTGGAGCCAAAGCTGTGCATCCTCGACGAGACCGACTCGGGACTCGACATCGATGCCCTGGCGACCGTCTCCAAGGGCGTCAATGCCCTGCGCGACGCCAAGCGCTCGATGCTGGTAATCACCCACTATCAGCGCCTCCTCGATTACATCGTTCCAGACGTCGTGCATGTCCTGGTCGACGGCAAGATTGCCCGCACTGGCAACAAGGAGCTCGCCAAAGAGCTCGAGGTCAAGGGCTACGCCGAGTTCACGGGGCGAGCGGCATCATGACCAATACATTTCTGAGCAATCTGGGCATCGGCGAGTCGCTGCCGCACCAGGGCGAGCCCTCCTGGCTGGCGCACCTGCGCAGTGAGGCGGCCAGCCGCCTGCTCGACGAAGGCTTGCCAACGGCCAAGACCGAAGCCTGGCGTTTCACCTCGCTGCGCTCGCTCCTCGACGTCCCTTTCGCATCCGCTGGCCGCAATGAGCGCAACCGCGAGTGCCAGAGCTGGGCAGAAGAAGTCTTAGGTGAAGACGACACCAATCGGCTCTACCTGGTCAATGGCCGCCCGATTGGCTTTGGCAAGGCGCCCACCGATATCGAGATCCATCGCCTGGCGCAAATGTTGGTCGATCAGCCCGAGGCCATTCAGCCCTACCTGGCTCGCCACGCTCGCTCGGATTTCTTCGGAGCCCTCAACTCGGCGCTCTTCGAGGACGGCTTGGCCGTGCACGTGCACTCCGGCAAGCGACCCGACAAAGCGCTGCACCTGGTGCACATCTCCGATCCCGAGCAGGACACCCCAACCTCCTGCTATCCGCGCCTGCTCTTGCTTGTCGACGCCAACGCCGAGTTCTCCCTGATCGAGACCTACTTGTCTCGTCCTGGAGCAACCGACCTGTGCGATGCCGTCACCGAGCTCATCGTCAAGGACGGCGGCAAGCTCGATCACCTTCGTCTGGTGCTTGGCAACGACAACAGTAACCACCTGGGCACCCTGGCCGTGCACCAGGCTCGCGACTCGCAGTACACCAGCCGCTCGGTGGTCATGGGCGGCAAGCTCACTCGCCTGGAAATCGACGCCCGTCTGGCTGGGCCAGGGGCCGAGTGCAAGCTCGAGGGCGTGTATCACGCGATCGGCAAAGAACACGTCGCCCATCACACCACCATCATTCATGAGGCGTCCAACTGCTCCAGCCGCGAGGAGTATCGCGGACTGGTCGACGACAGCGCACACGCGGTCTTCGACGGCATCATCAAGGTGGAGCGCGGCACGACCAACACCGCCGCTCATCAGCAGAATCACAACTTGCTGCTCAGCGAAAACGCTACCATCAACACCAAGCCGCACCTCGAGATCGATTCGGATGACCTGAGTGCATCCCACGGTGCCACGGTGGGCGCGCTCGATCCCAATCAGCTCTTCTTTTTGCGCGCACGCGGCATCGATGAGAGCAGGGCGCGGGCGATTCTCACCTACTCCTTCGTGCGCAGCATCCTCGACCGCATCGGCTCGGAGCCAATTCGCGCGCTCTTGGCAAAGCGCTTACTCACGCGCCTGCCCAATGCCGAAGACATGGCGGAGCTTGCCCAATGAGCACGCAGGGCTTGCCAGAAGCAGGAACGGCCGGCGCCGGTGCGCCTGGCCGGGCCGGCGCGAAGGCCTTTGACGTCCAGCGCGTGCGAGCAGACTTCCCTGCCCTGCGCCAGATCGTTCGCGGCAAGCCGCTCATCTATCTCGACAGCGCTGCCACGGCGCTCAAACCGCAGTGCGTGCTCGATGCCGTCAACCAGGTCTACGCGCGCGACTGCGGCAACATTCATCGAGCCGTGCACCTGCCCTCCCAGCGTGCCACCCAGAGCTTCGAAGCCGCCCGGGAAAAGCTGCAGGCCTTTCTGGGCGCCGCTCGCCCCGAAGAAGTTATTTTCACGAGCGGCACCACCCAGAGCATCAACATGGTCGCGCACTGCTTCGGCCGTGCTCGCCTCAAGGCCGGCGACAAGATTCTGGTCACCGGCCTCGAGCATCACAGCAACATCGTGCCCTGGCAGATGCTGTGTCAGGCCATTGGCACCGAGCTCGTCGTTGCAGAGATCGATGAGCGCGGTGAGGTGAGCCTGCAAGACATCGAGGACAAGCTCAAAGCAGGCGGCATCAAGCTAGTCGCCTTCGCCCACGTGTCCAACGCGCTCGGCACCATCTTGCCGGCTCGAGAGATTTGCGCGCTGGCCCGTGAGTACGGCGCCGTGTCGCTGGCGGATGGCGCACAAGCGGCCCCACACCTCGCGGTGGATGTGCAGGCCTTGGGCTGCGACTTCTACGCCCTCAGCGCCCACAAGCTCTACGGCCCCACTGGGGTCGGCGCGCTCTACGGCCGCTTCGAGCTGCTCGACAGCCTTCCTCCCTACCAGGGCGGCGGCGACATGATTCGCAGCGTTAGCTTCGCTGGCACCACCTACGCGGCTCTGCCCAATCGCCTCGAAGCGGGTACGCCGAACATTGCTGGCGTCATTGGCTTTGGCGCGGCTCTCGATTATCTGGCATCCCTGGATCTCGACGCTGCCCGTCGCCATGAGCAGGAGCTCTTCCGCTACGCCGATGAAGGGCTGCGTGCCATCGATGGCGTGCGTCGCATCGGCACTGCCGACAAGGCCTGTGGCGCCCTGTCCTTCGTCATGGACGCCGCCCACCCACACGACATCGGCACCGTCGTTGACATGGAGGGCGTCGCCCTGCGAACCGGGCACCACTGTGCGCAGCCCGTGATGACCAAGTTCGCCATCCCTGCGACGGCCCGCGCCTCGCTCGGCATCTACAACAACCGCGCCGATATCGACGCTTTGCTCGCATCTGTGCGCGTAGTTAAGGAAATGTTCTCATGATGAGTGAACTCCGCGAGCTGTATCAGGAAGTCATCCTCGATCACAGCAAGGCACCCCGCAACTTCAAGTTCCCCGAGGGAGCCAATCGCAGCGCACAGGGCGACAACCCACTGTGCGGCGATAACCTGACCGTCAAGATCGTCCTCGATGGCGCCCGCGTCGTCGACATTGGTTTTCAGGGTTCCGGCTGTGCCATCAGCCAGGCGGCCGCTTCGACCATGACCGAGATGGTCAAGGGCAAGAGCACCGATGAGATCAACGCCATCTTCGAGAACTATCACGACGTCGTGATGGGCAAAGCGGAGATCAACGAGGAACTACTTGGCAAGCTGGCAGTCTTTGCCGGCGTGGCCGAGTTCCCCATGCGCGTGAAGTGCGCGACCCTGGCCTGGCACACGATGCAACAAGCCATCAGGGGCACGGACGAAGTAGCAACGACGGAGTAGCCATGAGCGCCGACATCGAGCATCTGAAGACCAACAAGATCGCAGCCAACCCCGCAGGTCGGAAAGTCTTGCCCACTCTCAACGACACGGCCGCCGCTCCCCGCGAGCTCGAGGCCTATGGCGGCACGGGAATGAGCGCGACCGGGCCCTTCGACAAGGCGGCGATGAAGACCTTCGTGGTCGCGACGCTCAAGTGCATCTACGATCCCGAGATTCCGCTCAACATCTACGACCTCGGCCTCATCTACGACATCGCCATCGACGATGACGCCGTCGTGCACGTGACGATGACGCTGACCGCTCCTGGCTGTCCCGTAGCCGACAGCATCGTGCGCGAAGTGGCTGATCGGGTCGGCCTCGTACCTGGCGTCAAGCACTCCCACGTGCAGCTGAGCTGGGATCCACCGTGGACCAAAGACAAAATGAGCGAAGAAGCCATGCTCGAGCTCGGCCTGCTCTAGTCTCAACATGAGCAGTCGGTCTCGCAGCCCGGTGCTGGAGTTCAGGGACATCAATCTCGAGGTCGAGGCCGAGCTAACGCTTCTGGTCGACTGGGCAAATGACCCGGCGATTCGCCACCTCTTTCGAGTCTTCAAAGACGAGGCGGCTGCGAGCAAGAAGGTCGATCCTAGATCGGCCAGCGCACAACTAGCCAAGGCGATATCGCCGACGCGGCGAGTGCACCTGGCCCTTCTCGATGGCCTCATCATCGGCGAGGTGAGCGTGGACATGGCGCACGAGGACTTGCACGGTCCGTCCGCGGGGGCGGCCTGGCTCGGCATCGTCATTGGTGTGGAGGCCGCGCGGGGCAAGGGGCTCGGCGCCCAGATGATGCTGCACGCCGAGGAGCTCGCCCGCCAACTGGGGGCTGTGCGGGCGGAAATTGGGGTTTTTGCATTCAACCTGCATGCGCAGAAGCTCTATGCCAAGCTTGGCTACCAGGAACTCAGTCGCACTCCCAACATCACCTGGTGGCAAGGCAAGACATGGTCAGACATTCGAATGAGCAAGGCGCTTTGATCGTCGATGCAGACGATCCCATTGCTCGCTACGCGGCTGACCTACCGGAGCTAGAGCCACTTCGCGAGAGCAAGCTGCGCCGTCCCGTGCAGTACCGCGGCTATCGTGAACTCTTGGAGAGCTGGGCCGCGCTCAAAGGAGCACGCTCCCAAATCATCGGTCGCTCGGTCAAGGGCGAGCCGATGTGGATGGTCGAGTTTGGGAATCGCAATGCAAAGAAGGTGAGCGTCGTCATCGCCGGCATTCATCCCATCGAGTGGATCGGGATCGAGAGCGCCCTCAACCTGGCCGAGGAGCAAGCGCTGGATCCGTGCAACGATCGTCGGGTCTGCTTCTTTCCGCTGGTCAACCCAGATGGCTTTCGCAAGGTCGAAGCCAACCTGCGCGCTGGCAAACGACGCTGGGTGCGGAGCAATGAAAATGGCGTCGACCTCAATCGCAACTGGCCCACGCACTTCAAGTACAAGCGAGGCCTTGTTGCTGGCCACAATAGTTCGGGATCCGCCGCGCTCAGCGAGCCCGAAATCGCCGCCATCGTCCACACCCTCGATGCCATGGTCGCTGCTGGCGACTCCATCGACATTGCCCTCTCGCTGCACAGCATCGGCAAGATGATTCTAATGCCATGGGGTGGCCTGTGGGCCTCTCCGCAAGCGCGAGAGCAGCATGTGCAAGCAGCCAAGGACGTTCGCTCACGCCTGGGTCGCTACACGATTCGACAGGTCTCGCATTGGGTCCCTGGCGTGTCCTTCGCGCACGGCATGGAAATCGATCACCTGCACCAAGCCTATGGCGCAACCTCCCTGCTCATCGAGTGCACGCGGGGCGAACTGGGAACGCTGCGCCCAGGCGTGCTGCTCGATCCCTTCCGAATTTTCAATCCGAAAGAGGGCCGGCGCCAAGGGGCGTCCATCGCACAGGCACTCGATCCCTTCGTGCGCGGCTTCCTGTAGCGCCAAGCGCTAGCCGTGACCGCCGACAACACGGGCCGCAAGCGCCCTCAGCGCAGGCGTGCGCCAAGCGCTAGCCGCAACGAGCTAGCGCTGGCAGCGAGGAGCTAGCGCTGGCAGCGAGGAGCTAGCGCTGGCAGCGAACGCGTATCTGGGTGTCTTCGAACTTGGTCTCACAGCTCGGCGAGCCATCCTTGAAGAAGATGCGCACGTGCAAGCCGCCAAGTCGCTCGCGCACCCAGATGCGCCGCACTGCCTCCGACTCCGGAACCAGGCTCTCGTGATAGCCGTGGCTTGGTTGCGCGTAGGGAAGGTTGATGGCCAGGCCAGCAGGCTCCGCCAAGGCGTAGTTCTCGGCGCGCTCCAGCGAGCCCGTGATAGGAATCTGCACCACGATCTCGTCAGCATTTTCGCGCAGGGAAAGACCACCGAGGGTCTGCTTGCGGGCGCTGCTACCGGCTGCCGATGCGGTCTTGGCAAGGGGGACGGTGGCAAGGGGTACGGTGGCCACCTTGCCAGGCGTGCGTTGGTCCTGGTCCTTGCCCTTTTTCTTGTTCGGGTCGCTGGCCAGCGGGCCACCGACGGCCGGCCGATTCGCGGGAATCGCTGCGGGACGTTCGACCACAGCCTCGGCGACGAGCTCGTTGGGCTGAGCAGAAAGCTCGGAGCCCTCGTCCGCGCCGATTTCATCCGCGGCTTTGCGCGGGCCCTCGATGAGCTCGCGCACGCGCTCCGCCTCAACGGCATGCGCGGAGTCTTCCTCGCTTAGCAGCGAACCTTCCTGGCCGCCGCTGACATCGGGACTCTCGCTCGTAGGCGTCGAGCTGCCTGAGCCGTAGACAAAGAGAGCGAACATCACTACGGCAGCGATCACGCCGACGCCAAGCCACAATCGGCGATCGTGCACCACGACTTGCTCGACGAGTAGCTCTTCGTCAGCGTCCTCTTCGTAGTCTTCCGGGAGATCGCGCTCGGAGATTTCCGGCTTGCTCTTGGGCATGACCAGCAAAATCGGATCGGACTCACTGGCGCGCTCGCCATGCTCGCGAAGACTCTTGCGGGCTTTTTCGTGCCAGCCACGAGCGAGCTCATCGCTGAACTCATCGGTGAGTCGCTCGCAGGCGGCCTCGACCGGCCCGCCGCGATAGCTATCGTCGGCCTGGTCATAGCCATTGTCGATTTCGCGATGTCCATCGACGGCATCGCCACGTCCATCGACGGCATCGCCACGTCCATCGACGGCATCGCCACGTCCATCGACGGCATCGCCACGTCCATCGTCGGCATCGCTGTCTTCGTGCTCAAGGGCCGGATCGCCAAACTCCCAGCCGAGGTCTTCCTCGTCCTCGGCCAGCGTCAGCTGAGCAGCGGCCTGCTGGTGGACAGGGACGCGATCCATTGCGTGCATGCCGCTGTCGATGACGACATCGATAGCCTCATCGACGGCCAGGTCGACGGCGGTGCGCTCGGTGTCTTCCCGATCGATGTGCATGACCTCGTAGACCGCATCGGAGCCGAGGCCGCATGGAATCTCATTGTCCTCGTGGCCCATGCTCAGCAGCTCCACTTCGACCTGCAGGCGCGGGACAGCCGACTCACTATCGCGCTGCACCTTCACGTCGACGATGCGGCCCTGATAGCTCTGATCACCGTTGTCGTCGTCAAAGGCGAAATCGACTTGCGAGTTGAGCTGCAGGAAGGGCAAGGGCGAGCGAAAGAAGATGCCCTGCGGTGTGAGCTGGGCCTGGGCATTGATGGCGCCCTTCATGCCTTCGACCTGCAGGCGAACCGCATGACTGAGCTCTTCGTGATCGCCGACGATCTTCTCGAGCTGCTCACTATCAGACTCCGACAAGTCGATGAACTCGATTCCCACACCTCGAGGGCGTCGCTCGTTGCTGATGCTGTAGGGGCGGTGCCAGGCCACGCGCGCGCGCAGCTGCATGGCTTCGGTCTCACCGATAGGAAGGTTGCAGACCAGCTCCTTGCCGATTGGGAGTTCTTCTGGCGTGTCCACGAACATGCCACCTCGACTCAGATTGATCGAGATCATGTTGAGCAAGCGCTGCTTGGCCGGGTCGAGCACGCCAACCGGCACTTGATAGCTAACTCGTGGATTTCGTCGGTCCCAAACGGTCGTCATCCCTATGATGGAATCACGTACGGACATGTAGGTCTAAAAACTCGCTGAAATGGCTTGTGCTTGCGCAAGCGCTTACAGAAGCAGCTATACACCAGATCCGCTGCAGCGAGCCTGCCTACGATGGCCGGCTAGTTTGGGCGATTGGCATCGATCAGGGCTTCAAGCTCCCCCGCATCAATCTCGCCTGCAGCCACCACTGCCTGCATGGCCATGCGGGCTTGATCTTCGGTGAAGACCCGACGACGCATCAGCTCGGCCGCAGCCTGGGCGTAGTTGTCGACGAGCACGAGACCTGCCAGCCGGGCCGGGTCGATGGTTTTGACGTTGTGGATGAAAGCCACTTCGACCCGATCGCCAAAGGTGGAGATGATCGAGCGATACACATCCGGATCGACGTGACTGCTGTCGCCGAAGAGGACGTAGCGCTGATCGCCTGTGGCCTCGAAGACGGCGGTGATGTCGCGAATCTTCTCGTCTCTAGCCAGCGTCGGTATGCCAGAGATGCCGGTATCGATCGAACCTTGTGGCACACCGTTGGCGGAGAGCCAGGCGGGAATGTCGACCACGGCAGATGGCTGCCTGGCGGTTACGTAGTGGATGTCGCCGGCCACGCCAGCACCCTCGCCAAACTCGAGGAAGTTGTACATCTCGGCGATGCCCGCATAGGCAGTATCGGGAAGGGCCTGGCCCATCGGCGCTGGCGGAACCACCGTCTTGTCCAGATCGGAGATCACGCCGAACTCGCGTGGCGCCTCCGTTCCCTGGTCGCGAAGTTTCTCGAGAGCCGTGCTGCCAACGAAGGAGAGCGTGGACAGCGCCATCACCGACTGAATCGGGCGCGCCTCGATGATGGCATCGACGGCTCGGCCATCGAGGGCCAGATCATCATCGAGCTGACTTGGGCTTGCAGTGTTGACCAACTGCAAGACAGCGTTCGCCTGATTCACAGTGAAGCTAACGTCGTCGTAGGTGCCCAGCAGCTCATCACCTTGCGGCACGAAACCGTTGTCGAATGCAAAGTCGAGAAGGTCCTGCAGCGCGCTCGGGCCGATCCTCGGAACCTCATCGAGTTCGCGAACATCATCAAAAGGGTCGGCGACGCCGCCCTGCCCTTCGCGATGGCCAACGATGTTGCTGGCGGCATCACTGCGCAAGCCGACCTCTTGCTTGAGGAGCTCGACGCTGGTCGCCGGGTCATTGACGAAGCGCAGAAGTCCCACGGCGGGCGCCGTACCCTCGATCAAGTCTGCCGTCCCGAAGGGACTGTCGGCCTTGCCACCGGAGTCGAGGTCTTGCCCTTCCGGTGCAGCGCAGGCGAGCAGCGCGAGGGAGAGCAAGAGAGAGGGCAGCATGGAAATCTTTGCCATGCCGCCCATTGTGCAAAGGCTGCGCCACGGCTCAGCCCCACATCTAGTCGTAATCGCAGGCCATACGGCCACCGGCCCTGGCTAGTCGACTCGCTAGCGAAGCTTGCCGTGGGCAGGATTGGCAGGCGTGCTGGCCAGGGATCTCGAAGCGATAACGGCCTGGGTTGACGGCTCAGGCGCCCCAGTTGACGCCTACTGCCGTGCGCCGGTCGGCGCCTATTGCACGTCGTAGAAGAGCGTCAGGCCGAAGGATCGCAGCACCCGAGCGGTGACCGCGTACTCGCCCGCCACTGTCGTCTTTTCTCGAATCGCAAAGGTGTCGAGAGTGGCGCTGAGACCACCGCTGGCCTTCGGTATCAAATGGCTAAGAGCGGCAGCCGGGATGTCTCCATTGCCAAAGGCACCTCCGACCACGCACTCCACGATGACTTCGTACTCACCGTTGGCAGTGTCTCGACCCTGCCGCAGTTGCAAGAGAACTTGCTCTGGAAGCGACACCCAGGTCGCGTGCAGCTTCTGATTTTTGGGAAGGGGCAAGTTGAACTGTTCCCTGCCCTCACCGATGTCGAGGGTGCGCGGGCTGGCGACCGCCACGGAAAATGGCGGTACGTCTTCCCCTAGATTCGAAATATGGATTTCTTCTGATGCGGCCCAGGGGATGATGTCGGCGGTAAAGAAGAGCGGGAATGGCCCTGGGTCAAACGAGATGTTGCCACCAAGTGCCGGCGAGAAGGTTAGCTTTCCTGGTCCAGCCAAGGTGCCGCCGATGGCCTGTGGGCAATCGCGTACCACGCACGACTCGACAACCGTCGATGCGCAAGGATCGGCCGTCTTGTGAAAGGCGCCATTGATGAGCGTGCGTCCTTGCTCACCTTGGAAGAGCGGCGGCTCCAGCTCGATATTGATGAGCGCCGTCTTGGTGGGCATGGCGGCATCCGGCTGGTCCGGGCCGGCATCGATGCTGCTCTGCCCGCCGTCGGGGCTCGCACAGCTCTCGCCTTCACAATCCGAGGAACCACCCGAGCAGGCAGCCAGGAGCAGCGGAAGCGACACGAGGAGCCCTCGGCTGAGGGCAGAGGAGAACGCAGAGCGGAAGTTACTGGGGGAGATCATGAGACTCTATCTTTCCATGGCACAGGCAGACAGTGCGGCCTTCGACGTGAGCCCGGCGCCGGTATTCAACCCGCCCACAGCCAGCCGGAGAGCCCATCGCAAGGCGCTAGAAGTATTGGACAGCACAGCAAGCGAGGGTGCAGCCCTACTGGAAGCGCAGATCGTCGATGAACCAGCCCGGGCGGGTGCCGAGCATGCTCTGGTTCTGATCGGTGGTTTGCGAAGACACGCCGGCCCCATAGACAAAGCGCACCTGGAAGGTCACCGATGCCATGGCAAAGGGCACATCGACCGTCTGGCTGACCCAGCCGCCGCTGCTGCCAACAAAGCCAGCCTTGCCGTCGACATAGAAGTTGTTGCTCTCCACACACGCAAACGAACCACCCATGTCGGGATTGATGTCGATGGTGCCCGGATAGCTAGTACTGGCCGCCTGCCAATTGGTGCCGTCCCTGCTGATCTCGATGAGCCCACCATCGAACCAGGTCTTGGCGTTGAAGCTACCAGTCCAAAAATCGTAGTTGTTCTTGAAGACCAGCTGCAGGTCGCGCTCCTCGGTTGCGCAAGCACTCAGATCGATGGGCGTCGAAACCAGGTACGCGCGCTGACACTGGATGTAGTTGCCATCGAGATTGGTGCCCCAGCACTTGCTGCCCGAGGGACAGGTAGTGTTGGCGGCGCCTTGCTCCCAGTGATCGAAAGTCCATGTGACGCCCGAACCGACAACCTCAGGCATCGGGCCGTGAACAAACCCCTCGGCACCGCCCTCGAAATCGAAATGCAGCGCGCTGAGCGCAGACTCGCAGGCGCTGGGCGCGGCATCGGGGCGATCGACCGAGGCATCGATATCGCCACTCACCGAGCCATCTGCGCCGCCGCCATCGGGTCTGGCATTGGGGTTTTCGGCAATAGCGCACGCCAGGGGAAGCATCGCCACCAGCACGGCCAACTTGCGCATGGCGGGCACGCTACCACGTCTGCGGGTTTTCCAAGCGCTTTTCCGACCAGGCCCCGAGAGGGCCACGAGGTCATCCCAAAGGCTCAGTCGCAGACGTAAATACAACCGCGCTGATAGCAGCTTGGCTCGAGGGTCTTCTCACAGACGCGGCCATAGGTCTGCCGCCAGCGACCGTGCTCATTTTCATAGCAGCGCAGAAGCCGGTCACTGCAATCGACTTGCATCACATGATCGAAGTCACCACAGCAGTGGGTAAAGCCGGTCTCGAATCCCGGTATCGGCGCCAGGCGCACGCGGCTGACTTGCTCTTCGTGGGGCTGTGGGGCTGCCACCATCGGCGTGGGCGGAATCACCGGCTGGTCGGGATTGGCCGAGCTGCTGTCGCTTCGCACGACCACGCACGAGCACACCGAAACAAAAAGAAGCACCCAAACAACAGGAGAGCAGAATTGCAAAGGCTCTCTCCTGGCTGGGTGCTCCAACACAGTCAATATGATGTCGCTAGTAGTTGTAGTTCTTCAAGAGGCGCATGACGCTTCCGTCGCCCTCGTTGATCCAGTACAGCCAATCCTGCGTGGCGACCACCTGGCTTGGGCCTGCTTGCCCGGTCGCCATGACGTCGACGGCCGCGTTGCCCGACTTGAGGACGCGCTTGATGCCGCCGTCGCCCTGGGTCGTGAAGTAGAGGTAGAAGCGATCTTGGGTGACGCCGACTGGCTCGTATTGTGAGCTGGCCAGCACATCGAAGGCGCCATCGACAAAGGAGAAGCTGCGAATCTGCCGTTTCTGGGCATCGGCCCAGTAAAAGCCGCTCTCGTCGGCAATCACGCCTTCGCCGAAGTTCTCATCAGCGAGCAGCTTGTCGGCGACGCTGTTGGCCTCGAGGGAGCTACCAAAGAGCGCGCCATCGGTAGTGGTCCAGTAGGCACGACCGTCGGCAATCGAAAGTGTCACAGGCGCACCATCACCACAGGCCACTCGTTGGGCGTCACCGCCCTCTTTGGCTCCCCGGTACAGACAACCATCGGCGGCGGTCCAGAACGCGAAGTCATCGGTGACCTGAATGGCCAGTGGATTGGTCGTCGAGCTCAGAAGTGGTCGAGCGCTCAGACCGAGGTGAGGAGCGAAGACGATGTTCTGCTCCGAGCTGGCAGCAAAGTAGATACCGGCGTCGTCGGCCACCGACGAGAAGGGCAAGCTGCTCAGCGTGCCGACAGCAAAGACCTCGCCGCCGTCGATGTGCATCCAGTCGAGAGTTGCTTGGTTGTTCGCGAACTCGACCCAGTAGATCGACTCGTTGGTGACAATGAGGTTCGATGGATTGACGAGCTTGTCGGCGAAGAGCGCTGGCGCCGGATCGACACCGACCGGATCATTCGGATCCGCCACGATGGGTGGCGGTGGCGTCTCGCTGTTCGGATCGGCGATGCCGTCACCGGTGAAGGGGCCACGAGGATCGCTCGGATCAAATCCGTCGGCTGCACAACCTGTTGCCAGGAGCGCAAATCCAGTCGAGATAATCGCAAGCTTAGTTACATTTTTTAGAGAGAAAGTCATTTGTCCCGCCTTTGCTGAGGATGGGGGCCTGACGGCCAAGGTATAAAAAAAGAGTAACCGCAAACACGAGAAATGGAAACAGTTCGAGGCACAAAAACTCTATATATTCAGCTATGTAGGCGATCCGGGGCTCGTGAATGCACTCCTACTCCCCGGCCCCCGATGAACGCAATGAACCTCCCTCGCGCCCACTGACACACAAGGTAGTTGCCCGATCGGGAGTGACCACCGATCGGGACCGAGGCGCTCGCCTTCATTCTATAACTAGATGCTTTAGCTCGTTAGTCTTTTCGTCGGCGTGAGGAGCCGAGACCGAGCGCTACGCCAAGCATCAGGAGACCTGCGAAGCTGAGTGCGCCACGTGGATCGCCCGCCACCGAGCAGCCCACTCCCGCTTCGGCGCTGCACGAGTTGCCACTGCACTCGGCGTCCGCGTAGCCAGTGACCTCGATATCGAGGAGATCTTTGAGCGCGGCAACGCACGATGCGAGATCCCCTCCGACATCAACGTACTGGCCATCGCAGAAGAGCGCGCCTTCATCGCTGCTGCAGGCGGTCGTACAACCGCCCTGCACATCGGTGGTGCAATCGACGTAGAGAGCGCCCGTGCACTCGGTCTGGCAGGAGAGCGTCGATTCGGCCGTGCACGAGCCGCTACAGCTGCCTTCACAGGAAGCGCTGCAGTTGGCGGAAGCAGGAACGACCTCGCACTCGGTGTCGCAGCTGGCCGAGCAGTTGGCCTCGCAGGTCGCGGCGCACTCCGAGTCATTGCACTGGGCGTCACAGCTGCCAGCGCAATCGGCGCTGCAATAGGTCGCACAATCAAAGGAGCCGGGATTGACCTCGCATTCGGCCTCACAGCTGGTTTGGCAGCTGCCGCTGCATTCGACGCTGGCGGAGCCCGTGCACTGGCCCGAGCACTCGGCCTGCAGCTGGGCGGCGCAGGTGGCTTGAACGGAAATCGGCGTGCACTGGGTGGTGCATTCGGCCGAGGGCGGCACGACCTCGCAGGTGGCACCGGCCTCCAGATAGATATCGCCGCAGGCCTCGACGCCGGCGTGCGCCGAGCTCGCG
>JAHEAK010000564.1 GCA_024642805.1 Kofleriaceae bacterium
GATCGCTTTGATCCCTCATGGCCTCGAGGAGCTTGCGGTTGTTGGCGGCATCATCGCCGTGCTCGCCCGCGTAGCGCGCACTGTGGGTTCCCGGGGCACCGCCAAGGGCATCGACCTCGATCCCGCTGTCATCGGCCAGGGCGGGCAGGCCGGTGGCGGCGCTGACCGCCAGGGCTTTCTTGGCGGCGTTATCGGCGAAGGTCTCGCCATCCTCGATGACCTCGGGAAGCGCGTAGCCCGAGAGCGATCGCAGCTCGAGCCCGTCGAGGCCGGCCAAGAGCTCGACCAGCTCGGCGACCTTGCCCTGGTTGTGTGTGGCAAAGAGCAGGATGGTCTTCATGATGACAGGCAAGCTCGCTGGATGGCGCACAGCTGCGTGATGCCGCTGTGAGCGAGATCGAGCAGGCGATTGAGTTGCTGGCGATCGAAGGTAGCGCGCTCGGCGGTGCCCTGGATTTCGATGAGTCGACCCGACTCGGTCATGACGATGTTCATGTCGACTTCGGCGTTGGCGTCTTCTTCGTAGGGCAGATCGAGGCGCGCCTCGCCATCGATGATGCCAACCGAGATGGCGGCCACCGGCTCGCGCAAGACCTCAGAGGCCTTTGCGATCTTGCCCTCGGCTTCGAGCTTGCGCACCGCCAGTGCCATGGCCACCCAGGCACCGGTGATCGATGCGGTGCGCGTGCCACCGTCAGCTTGCAAGACGTCGCAGTCGATGGTCATGGTGCGCTCGCCCAGTGCCTTCATGTCGACGGCCGCTCGCAGAGCTCGCCCGATCAGGCGCTGAATTTCTTTGTCGCGACCTCCCGGGTTGCGCCCGGAGCGGGTATGGGTGGCGCGTGGCAGCATGGCGTATTCGGCGGTCACCCAACCTTCTTTCAAGTCGCGGCGAAAGGGTGGCAGGCTCTCTTCGATCGAAGCGGCGCACAGCACCCAGGTGTTGGCGCTCTTGATGAGGGCGCTGCCTTCCGCGTAGCGCTGGAAGCCGAGCTCGATGTTGGTGGGACGCAGCTGGTCGGGGCTTCTACCGTCGGGACGACTCATGAGCGCGACCCTAGCCAAAAAAACGGCTCGAGCCTAGCTCTGCGCACGACCAGCTTTGCCTGCGGGCATCGCCCTTCGGGCCCAAGAGCGTTTTGGCCTGCGAGCCGCGCGTAGAGCTTTGGCCTGCGAGCCGCGCGTAGAGCTTTGGCCTGCGAGCCGCGGCTAGCGGCGGGCGGCCAGATCACCCGCGTGCGTTACCACCGCATCGGTGATGGCGTCGAGCATGCGGCCGCGCAGCTTGGCGTCGAGTAGCTCTTCTCCCTCGATGGGATGGTCGATGAAGCCGACCTCGATGAGCACGGCCGGCATGGTGGCGCCGAGCAACACGTGCATGCTGTCCTGACGAACACCGCGATCACCGGCTTTGCCGCGCAGACTGCGCATGTTTTGTTGGATGCTGGTTGCCAGCTCGGCAGCGCGAACTTGCGAGCTCGAGCGCTCGATGTCGTCGAGCAAGGCGGCGGTGTCGGCATCGACATCGGGGCGCACACGTCCCGAGTCGTGGCGCAAGGCGCGCGAATCGATGTCCACGGCCTCTGGCGTCAGAATGTAGGTCTCAAAGCCAGAGTGCGAGTGATTCTCCGATGCGTTGGCGTGCAAGCTGATGAATAGGTCGACGTTCATCTCGTTGGCCATGCGCCCGCGCTGCCGTAGCGACAAATAGGTATCGCTGGTGCGGGTCATGCGCACCTCATAGCCCCTGTTTTGCAAACGCACGCGCAGGGCTTCGGCCATGGCCAAGGTGAGGTGCTTTTCGAAGATGTCTGCGCGCACACTGGGGGCGCCGGTGTTGGTGCCGCCGTGTCCCGCATCGATCAAGATCAGCGGGCCTTTCTTCGATGCGCCATGCTCAGCGCTGGCCTTTGCAGCAGTTGCAGCAGCACTCGCAGCAGCACTGGCCGTGTGCTCGACAGGATTGCTGGCAGCGGCGAGGCCAATGAACGCAAGTCCGAGCAACAAGGCGTAGGCCGGGTGCGGGTATGCCGGATGAGGGCGACGCATGCCTTGGATGGTCGCCAATCGCCGGCCCGGAGTCATCTTTCTGCACCGCGCGGCCGCTTTCGTGTCGGCGCGCCTTCCCGGTCCTTGATCTAACCCACCGAACTCGCTAGTTTTTTGTGTACGTGTCGGAACTCCGCAGCCGGGTCGAGTCTCATCTCGTGCATGTGCTCTTGGGCGTGGCCGTTGCGGAGATGACGGTCTACAGGCTGCTCGTGCCCAGTCTGCGGCCGAAGGTCGATGTTGCACCGGCCTGGTGGCACACCAGCCTGACCTACTTCGGTCTCTTCCTCTTCTACTTCGCGTCGGCACTTGCCGTGGGTGTGGTCGCGCAAGAGCTTCGCGATCTCTACGAGCAACGCGCCGGGCGAGCTCGCTCGCTCATCTGGCTCGTGTTGCCGGGGGCCGCCTGTTTTCTGGTGGTGGCCACCTTGAGTGTGGTGGCGGTGCCCTCGGCGAGCTTGGGCTTCTTATTGGAAGGAGAGTTCGTCCTAACCGTCGTGTTGGTGGTCATCATCGGCCTCGTTCGAGGCGGCGACATCGGCGCGCGCCTGGGTCTGCTCTTGCTGGCTCTTCCTCTGGTGGTGCACTTCTACGGACCGGTCTCCGTGCGTTACATCGCTGGCGACGAGGCCATTTTCGACGGCCTCACCGACCAGATCGATCAGACAGGGCGATGGATGGTCCTCTTTGTGGCGCTGGCCATGCCCTACCTCTTTGGAGCTCGTCCCTTCCTGGTGCATGCGGCGCGCATTCCGCCGGTCTTTAGTGCCCTGGCTGTTGGTCTCATGGGAGCGAGCCTGGTTCGACATGATTTTCACGGCGCCATGCGGCTGGCAGAGAATGGCCTCGGCTTTTCCATTGGGGTCGCAGCGCCTGGCAGCATGATCGCGCTGTGTCTACTGGCGCTCTCCGCTGTGGTCTGGACCCTGGTCAATTGCCTGACCGCACCGACCTCCAGTCGTCGGCAAATCGGAGCTGGCATCGCACTCGTGGTTGTCGGCGGCTATGCCTTCACCTGGCCCTTGCAATATCTCTGTGGCCTTGCGGGGCTGCTCGCCATCGTCCGCGCCATCCCATCCTTACGTGAGCAAGAGCGAGCCAGTCTCGGTGTCAGCATTCCGGCCATCGAGGATGAGGACTGGCAGCGTTACGTGACATCTGTCTTGGAGGCCCTGCGACCCTCGGCCAGCGAACCATCGGGCAAGATGGTCACCGTGCGTGGCGAAGGCGGTCAGAGTCGATCGCACTTTGCATGCATTCGGGATGACCTCGATATCACCGTGACCATCGAGCGCATCGCCGGATCGATCGTCGGCATCGACGTTCGTTGCGGCTCCGGCGAGGTGAGCGGCAAGCCGGTGTGGACCCTGCACACGGCCGCTCCGACTGCAACCGGCATCATGCATCCGCGGCCGCCCGCGTGCGAAGGACCGCGTCATCACGATAGTGACGCCGAGTTCGACAAGAGCTTCGTGCTTGCAGATGCGGCGTCGTGGAGCGAGCGACTTCTCGACGATGAGCTGCGTGCGCGACTGCATAGTGACATAGGCGGTTGGATCGCGATCTGGGCCAACGGCACCTTGCGCTTTCAGGTCTACCCAGGCCGTGGCGCTGCCATGGATCATCCAATCCCGATCCTTGCCCTGGCCATGAAGACAGGCAACTCCGGGCCGGAGGCCATGGTTTCGCTGATCGATGTGTTGGCGCAGTTGGCCAGGCGCGCGCACACCCTAGCGGAGAGCAAGGACTAAGCCGTGTACCTCTTTGACATCGACGGAACCCTTCTGCTGACGGGTGGGGCCGGCTCTCGGGCCATCAACGCCATCTTCGAGCGGCGCTTTGCGGTAAGTGGCGCCATGGATTCGGTGGCAGCGGGCGGCAAGACCGACGACATGATCTTGCAAGAGTGTGCGCGGGCTAAACTCGAGCGCTCGCTCACGGACCTCGAGCTCGCCGATATTCTCCAGGAGTATGTGCCCATGCTCGCCGAGGAGATGCGGCTTGGAAGCGGATTTCGCATGATGCCGCACGTGCAC
>JAHEAK010000565.1 GCA_024642805.1 Kofleriaceae bacterium
TCTCGTCGTAGCCGCTGGCGGCCACGCTGTAGACCCCGTCGGCAAACTGAATCTCAGCCTTGAGGTCGTGAATGGACCAGACATCGTCATCGACGATCATGCTGCTGACACCGAAGAAGCCAGCGTCAATAGGATCGCTGCGCCAGTCACAGTGAATGTGGCCAGCGTTGGCGTACTTGGCCACGTAGCCGGCGCCGAGGTCACGACAGACCTGCATCAGCCCTTCGCGGCCGGTTGGCCCTGGCATCATGTCGAAGGCATCGCCGTACATGTGGCGCGACTTGGTCGCCCCGCCGATGGAGCTGTTGTAGGTCGGCGAGCGGAATCCAGAGTTCACCGTCAGGCTGTGGCCAACGCGGTTGCGAACTTCTTGCAGCTTCTGGATCGCGTGCGGCTGGACGACCTGGTACTTGCCCTTTGTGCGCACACTGATTTCGGCGAGGCTGAAGTTGGGGCTCAGCTTGGTGCTCAAGTCGAGGGCATCGAGATCGAGGAAGCGAATCGGTCGGGTGTAGTTCCCCGAGCCAGCTGGATAGGTGTAGGCGTTGGTCTCGACCAGGCTGAAGCAGGTGGTGCCCGTGTTGGTTTCCCCTGGAAAGCACACCTGGCCGTTGCTGCTGGTCGGATTTGGCGGCGTGGTGCCCGTGTCGCCCTCGGGCGTCATGCGCACTCCGCCCCAGGCGGTCTCGCCGGCGATGAGGGAGACACTCACGCTGCCGGTCTGGTAACCGGAAGCAGTCGCCGTGACTTCGATGCGGCCAGCGGGCAGATCGGTAAACTTGTAGTAGCCGGTGTTGTCAGCGGTGACCTTCTGACCTGTGGATAGACGAACCAAGGCATTGGGCACTCGCTTGGAAGTGTCGTCGCTGTAGTAGACCAAGCCGTGCACGATGGCAGCTGGAGATGTGTCGACGGCCTCCGACATGCCAAAGCTCACCATGGTCTCGGGACCGGTCGTCGCTCTGGCAATCTCGCGCTCCTGATAGCCGCTCTTGGTTGCGTACAGACTGAAGCCACCCGCGGGGACGTTCTCGAAGCGGAAGTAGCCGCGAGCATCACTGACGGCCAGCTCTCCGCCCAGGCGAATGCTCACCCCTTCGATGAACTGCCCGGTGTCGGCGCCTTTGTAGATGGTTCCATGTACGACCAGGCCTTGTGCGCCCTGGCCAGGATCACCCTGACCGTCGCCCTCCCCCTCGCCCGCGCCGGGGTCGTCTCCAGGTTCTTCGGTGGCGCTGGCGATGTTCAAGATGTCCTGCATCTGGCCATCGAGTTTCTCACCAGGGCAAAGCTCCGAGCCGTACTCGGCGTGACTGCGCACCTCTTGGTGGACATCGATTCCGTACATCTTGCCGAGACCGGCTATCAAGTGACCGAGTGCGCGTGTGCCCGCTGTCGACAGTGGCTCAGCCTTGTAGCTGCCCATGACCGCGATGCCGAGATTGCCATCGTTGTTGTCGGCGGTGTGCGCGCCGCGCTTGAGCGCGCTGCGGCCTTCCCAGACTTCACCGTCTGCCGACACCAGGTAGTGATAACCGATGTCGCACCAGCCGCGAACGTCCATGTGATAGGACTGAATCTGCCGAAGACGAGCAGCCGGCGAGAGCGCGCTATTCATGGGACCAAAGGTCTGGTGCAGGGTCATGCGGCTGGGTCGGGCCATCTCCGCAGTGCAGCGATCAGGACGAGCCCCCCACTCCGCGCGGCCAAACATAGGTACGCCCGTCTCGGCGCGAATGGTCAGAGCGCCATCGCCCTCCGAGCCGTCCTCGCCATCCTCGATGCTCTGTGAGTCAGTCTTCAGCAAGAGCTCGAAACGAGCGTAGCTGGCCACGGCGTTGGCCGAGCCGCGAAAGCGGTAGTGCGTGGCCATCGGCCCTTCGACTTGATACTGGCCTACGAAGGCGGCCACATCTTCTCGCTCGACATGCTGAACCGTGAGAGGTGCCCAGGCAGCGAAGTCGCGTCCGTTGCTGCTCACCGAGACCTCAATCGCGCCTGCCTCGTCGGCATCCCAGAGAGCACCGATGCGACGGAAGGGTTGCGAGGCTTGATGAATCGGAGAGGTCGTGAGTTCGTTGGTGAGCGCGACGCCTTCGAGGGTCAGGACGTCGCTCTCGAGGTCGGCAAAGTCGTCCTTCATGTCGCCGATGGAGGCGCTGGTACAGGCGACCAGAGCCAGGAGGGCGAGGCAGCGAAGAGGGGCAAGCAGGCGGGAGAACAGCATTTGCGCCGGTAAATTGCACAATGTGTACCGATGTGGGCAGCCGCCAACCCCCTGTAAACAAATGCGCGATCACGCCTTCTCATGGAGTGCGGCGTCCCCCGGCAAGGTGGAAGCAGTCCTAGCCACCCCAGCACTCCGGGGTCACCGGGCCCTTCACGCTCAAGCTGCAGGAGGCATGCGCTCACGGCCCAGTCCCTCGGCCATGGAGTCAGGCGTGATCGCGCCAGGCCTTTGTGCACCCTGGGTGATGCTCGGTGCAACCGACGCGAGAGCGCGCGCGAACATGCCCTGTGGGGAGCGACGATCCTGGTGCGCGTCTGCCAAGCGCATCGCGCAAGCGAGGCCCCGACCATCGCCAAGAAAAGTGTTGCGGGCAACCTGGGCGATCACGCAGCGCTCTGGCAAACAGGTGAAGAGTTGCGCCTGGTACACCGTACCATTTGCCACCTGTGGCCTCCTGAAGGCCTGCTACGGCAGGAAAGCAGCTTGTCGCTCTCGCGCGCCACGTGATAGGCATTCGCATGCATCGAAGCACACGCCTCTTGTGCGGAGCGTATCTCGGCGCCGTTTTGATCTCCTGCACTGGCGATCACATCGGCCGACACGACGACGATCGCGAGCTCGACGCCTTTCCGAGCATCGAGGCGTCAAGCCCCTTGTTGCCCCGACTCACGCAATCGCAGTACTTCAATGCTCTTCGTGATGTCTTCGGCGACGCGCTGGTCGTGCCCTCACGCATCGAGCCGGACGTCAGCATCGAAGGCCTGGTGGCTATCGGCGCCGCGGAGACCAGCATTTCGGCGCGTGGTGCGGAGCAGTACGAGGCCGCCGCCTACAACGTATCAGAACAAGTCTTATCCGCGGGCCCTCTTCGCGACGCCCTTGCTCTGTGCCAGCCGAGCGCGATCGTCGACTCGGAGTGCGCACGAGAGACCTTGGCTCGCTTTGGCTTGCGACTGTGGCGCCGTCCCCTCTTGAAGAGTGAGCTCGATCGACTCGTCGCTGTCTCCGACAACGCAGCTCTCACTCTCGGCGACTTCCATCAGGGACTGCAATACGGCCTGGCAGCGCTCCTGCAATCGCCAGCCTTCCTCTTCCGTGCCGAGCTCGCGGATGGCGCGGATGGCGCCGATGGCGAGGGCGGCACTGGGTCCAAAGGCTACGGGGCTTACGAGCTGGCATCGCGCATGTCCTTCTTCCTGTGGAACACGATTCCCGATCTCGAACTGCTCGACCTAGCGCGCACCGACGAGCTCCTAGAGGACGAGTACCTTCTGGCACAGACCGAGCGCATGCTCGCCGATCCCAAGGCGCGAGCAGGCGTGCGCAACTTCTTCACCGAAGCCTACGGCCTGCAGGCCCTCGATCAACTCAGCAAGGACACGGTCGAGTTCGTGCACATGAACGCTGAGCTTGGACCATCGGCGCGCGAGCAAACCCTGTTGACCATCGAGGACCTCATCTTCGACGAGCAAGCCGACTTCCGCCAGCTCTTCACGACTAGCAAGACCTTCATCAATCGCCAGCTCGCCGCCGTCTACAACGTGCGAGCGCCGAGTCGCGAGGGCTTTGCGCCCTACTTCTTCCCTGAAGACAGCGAGCGCTCCGGGCTTCTGACCCAGGTAAGCATCCTGGCTGGCAACTCCCACCCCATCGACTCCTCGGCCACGCTGCGGGGCAAGTTCGTGCGCAAGAAGCTGATGTGCGGAATCATCAGCCCACCGCCCGTCGATGTGAACGCCGCCCTGCCCGAGCCATCGAGCGAGGCAACGACCTTGCGCGAGCGCCTGCAAGCACATGTGGCCGAGCCCTCGTGCGCTGGCTGCC
>JAHEAK010000566.1 GCA_024642805.1 Kofleriaceae bacterium
GGCATTGGCTACGTGCAAGCAGGCATCGACGCCGGCCTCGATGTCGACGACTTTGCGCCACGCCTGTCTTTCTTCTTCGACGTGCACAATGACTTCTACGAGGAAATTGCCAAGTTCCGTGCCGCGCGCCGCATCTGGGCTCGCACCATGCGTGAGCGCTTCGGTGCCAAAGACCCTCGCTCCTGGCTCTTGCGCACCCACGCGCAGACCGCCGGTGTTTCTCTGATGGCCCCGCAGCCGCTCAACAACGTGGTGCGCACGACCATGCAGGGCCTAGCCGCCGTGCTGGGCGGTACGCAATCGCTGCACACCAACTCCTACGACGAGACCTACGCGCTTCCCACCGAAGACGCCGCGACCTTGGCCCTGCGCACGCAGCAACTGATCGCGGAGGAGTCGGGCGTGACCGCGGTTGCCGATCCGTGGGCCGGCTCCTACTTCATGGAGACCCTCACCGATCAAACCGAAGAGGAGGCGATGAAGTACATCGACAAGATCGACAAGATGGGCGGCATCGTCAAGGCGGTCGAAGAGGGCTATCCACAGCGCGAGATTTCCCGTTCGGCCTACGAGTTCCAGCGCAGCATCGACCACAAGCAGCGCGCCATCGTCGGCGTCAACAAGTACGTCACCGAAGAGACCACGCAAATCCCGACCCTCAAGATCGAGATGGCCGTGGAGAAGGCACAGGTCGAGCGCATCAAGGACCTGCGCACGCGCCGCGATCAAGGACGCGTGGATGGCCACCTGGCCGCGATTCGAGGCGCCTGCAAGGATGAGTCACAAAACCTCATGCCGATCCTGGTCGATGCCGTTAAGGACTCGGTCACTCTCGGCGAGATTTGCGACATCTTCCGCGAGGTCTTTGGCGTGCACACCGATCCGGCCTACCTCTAGGATTCCCGAATGCGACGAATCGTTGTCGATGCCATGGGCGGTGACCATGGCGCCGAAGAGATCATCCGAGGTGCGGCACAAGCGAGTCTTTCGCTGGCCCGCTCGGAGATCATCTTGGTGGGCGACGCCGCCCGCATCGGCAAGCATCTCATCGAGTGTCGACAAGATGGTGGGCGCGTGCGCGTGCATCACGCTGGCGAGACCATCCACATGGACGAGGCGCCCCTCGAGGCCATTACCGCCCGCCCTGACGCATCGATCATCGTTGCCGCCGATCTGGTCGCCAAGGGTGAGGGCGACGCCCTGGTCACGGCGGGCAACGTGGGCGCGGGTCTGTTGGCTTGCGCGCGACGCTGGACGCGACTGCCCACGGTCGAGCGAGCAGCCATGGCGTCGGTCTTTCCTACCGAGCTGCGCCGCGGCGAGACCAACGATCCTTTCGCACTCTTGCTCGACGTCGGTGCCTCCGCTGACGCCAGTGCTGCGGACCTGGTCTGCTTTGCGCACATGGGAGCGACCTATGCGCGACTCATTTCGAAGAACGAACGCCCGCGCGTGGCCCTGCTCAGCAGTGGCAACGAGACCGGCAAAGGTCCACCTGCCGTCGTCGAAGCCCACCAGATTCTCAGCACCCACAGCCATCTCAACTTCGTCGGCAACATCCAGGGCATCGACATTCCGCGCGGTGTCGCCGATGTCGTGGTCTGCTCTGGTTACGTAGGCAACGTCGTCAACAAGATGTTGGAAGGCGTCTCGGAAACCGTCGTCAACATGGCGCGCTATGCGTACAAAGAAAAGCTGCTGTGGCGAGCGGCTCTAAAGGCCCTCTCAAGTGGCCTGGAGCGCCTCAAGGACGTTACCGACTGGAAGCCCTACGGAGGCGCTCCCCTACTCGGCTTCGAGCACCTTCTCATTCAGACCCACGCTCACGCCAAGAGTCCCGCTATCGCCAACGCGATTCGCTTGGCCGACAAGTGCGTTCGCCTGGAACTGAACGGCAAGATTCAACAAGGGCTCGAGGACTTCGAGCTCCACCGCGCGGACTCTGACTAGTGCCAGGTCAAGCACAGGCTCGAGGCTAGGAGCGTGGGCGTTCGCGCGACACACGTGTTTCGATGGGATCTCGACAAGACCTATCTGCGCACGGAGTTCGACACGGTCAAAGACCTGCTCAAGTCGGCCATGGAAAAGGCCAGCGACAAGCGCGCCTATCCGGGTGCCGGTGCGCTCTTGCGATCCCTGCGACAGACCGCCATGCACCGCATCTGCATCGTGTCGGGAAGCCCCTCGCAGATGCGCACGGTCCTGACCGCCAAGCTGGCACTCGACGGTATCGAGTTCGATGAGTTCGTGCTCAAGAACAACTTGCACAACCTCATGCGCTTTCGCTTTCGCGCGCTGCGCTCGCAGGTGCCTTTCAAACTCGCGGCCCTGCTCGAGAGCCGCAGCGGCATCGTCGGCGATGCCAGAGAAACCCTCTTCGGCGACGACTCCGAGGCGGATGGCGTCATTTACTCGCTCTACGCCGACATCCTCGCCGGCAAGGTCGAGCAAGATGATTTGCACCGCGCGCTCAAGGCCGCGCGCGCCTATCCCGATCAGATCGATCGCATCATGGCCCTGGCGGAACTCACCGGCGGCAGCTGTGATTGTGTGCAGCGCATCTTGATCCATCTCGACAAGCGCTCGCCCACGGCACGCTTTAGCCACTTTGGCGCCCGGCTGGTGCCGATCTACAACTACCTGCAGGCCGCCCTGGTTCTCTACGCCGACCAGCTCATCGATGCCAAACAGGTTCTCTTCGTCGTCGGCGAAATGCTCGACAGCACAGAGTTCGAGCTCGATAGCCTTGCCAACTCCATGCAAGACCTCGTGCGTCGAGGCCGGCTGAGTCATGCGCTGGCCGCACAGCTCGCGCTGGAGTTGCAGTCAGCGGCCCAGGGCGCCGCCAGCCCTGAGCGAGCCGAGGAAATCGAGCGGGCCGCCTGGACCTTTGCCGCGCGCATCAAAGAGCTCGGCGGCGCAGCGCCTCTGGAGTGGCCGTCTCGGAATCCAGATCTCGATTACGTGGCGCTCATCGATGCTGAGTACTCTCGAAAGCGCGCCGAGCACCGCTAGCCAGGCACACGCCAGACAACGCGCTGCTTGCCGATGTGGGCGGCGCGCTGGCGATCAACCCGCGCGCCATGGGCACCGGTCTCCGCGCATGGCAAAGGCTACTGGTTGCAGATCACAGAGGCCGCGTTGCTTGCTGGATAGCGGTAGATGCCGCCAAAGCACATCTCGTCGTTGGAGCTGTCGCCAAAGGTCTTGGTCGGATTGCCCTGGGGATTGTTCCACGTGCAGGTCACGTTGATCTTGTCACCTGCCTGCACAGTCAGTGGCTCGATGGGATACATGACCTGCTCGGAGAAGCTGTAGTCCGTGTCGAGGAGGACCGTGCCGTTCAGGTCAATCTTCATGTGCTTGCCGACCTGATGCATGTGCGGCCAGAGCGTGAAGAGAGTCGCGTCCTGATTCATCGTGCAGCGGCCATCGGCGGTGTGGTCAGTACCATCGCCCGGAATGTTGAGATTGAGAGTGCCGGCCAAAATGAACTCGGCCAGGTTGTCGACTTGCTCGACGGGCACGCTGCTCACCCGCGTCCCCGATGTGCCCTGCAATGCGGTATCGCCCACGTTGAAGAGATGCAGCTGCAACAAGATGGTCTGCCCCGCACTGACCTTGAGAGCGACGCCTGGTGGCAAATCGTAGACATCCGTGCCAACGCCCGAGGCGTAGAGCAACCTCTCGCCGACGTTTTGAACGCCGCAGGCCTCCTCTTTGTCGGGCCCGTTGTAGTTGTTGATGATGCCGAGCACCGTGTGATGCGTACCCAAGGGGGCCACAGCCTCGAAGCCGGTGATGTACATATCCTCGGTGAGGGTTTTGTACGAACACCAGTAGCTGTCGGATCCGGGCTCCTTGCTCCATGTGCCGGTGATGAGCTCGGCGTAGCCATCGCTGCCCGGATCGGCGTCGACATCAAACGAATCCGACGCGTCGGCGGCTGGCGAGCTATCGCCACCACCACCGCAGGCGAGCAGGAAGAGCAAGGATGCCCAAAAAGAGCGGTTGGCCATGATCGACAGCTTCATGGGTCTAGGATCGCCGCAC
>JAHEAK010000567.1 GCA_024642805.1 Kofleriaceae bacterium
CGGGCGGAGGTCCTCGCAGCCTCGTGCTCGGCTTCATGTTGGCGAGCGCCCTGTGCAGCATGTGGATCTCGAACGCCGCAACCACGCTCATGCTCTTGCCCGTGGCCTTGGCCGTGCTGCAACACAGCAAGGACGAAAGCCTGCCCGTCCCGCTCTTGCTCGGCATTGCCTATGCGGCCAGCATCGGTGGCATGGGCACCCCCATTGGCACCCCTCCCAACGTCTTTTTCTTGGGGTTCTTCTCAGATCGCACGGGCATCGAGTATGGCTTCGTCGAGTGGATGAAGATCGGTGTGCCCGTGGTCGCACTGATGTTGCCCTTGGCCTGGCTCTACTTGACCAGACGCATGAAGCGCGACGCCGAGCTCGACGTCAGGCTTCCCACTCTCGGCCCATGGAGCTCGGCGGAAGTTCGCGTGATGATCATCTTCGCGTTGGCGGCCGCCGCGTGGATCTTTCGAGCCACGCCTTTCGATGGCTGGTCGCGATGGGCGCCTGGTGCCGGTGACAGCACCGTAGCCCTGGCGGCCGTGGTCGCTCTCTTCCTCGTCCCCGACGCGCATGGCAAGGCACTGATGAGTTGGGAACAGGCGGAGTCGATTCCATGGGGGCTTCTGATCCTCTTTGGCGGCGGCATCGCCATCGCCCAGGCCTTTGAGACAAGTGGCCTGGCGCAGGCCGTCGGCGAGACCCTTGCCCGGGTCGCCAGCCTCAATCTCGTCATCGTCGTCGGAGCGATTTGTCTGGCCGTGACCTTCATGACCGAAGTGGTCAGCAACACGGCGGCGACCACCTTGCTCTTGCCCCTGCTCTTCCCCGCCGCAGCCGCCGCCGGCGTGGATCCCGCCAAGCTCCTGATTCCCGCCACCCTCAGCGCCTCCTGCGCCTTCATGCTGCCAGTGGCAACCGCGCCAAACGCCATCGTCTTCGGATCGGGAAAAATCGATACCCGCCACATGGTGCGCGAGGGCGTCGCCTTGAACTTCTTGGGAGTCTTCGTAATCACAGGCTGTTGCTTGCTCCTGCTGTGAACAGGTGCGCGATTCCGCTTGGCCGGTAACTCGCCCCGCCCAGCTACGTAGTACTGTCGCCGAGGATGCCGGCGGACTTGTCGATGCTGATGAAGAGATATTGCGAGGGCGATCGCCGTGCCTTCGAGGAGTTATACGCGGCAACCGCGCCTGCCCTCCTCCGCTATCTCGTTCGCCTCTCGGGGCAGCTGAGCACCGCCGAAGATTTGCTGCAACAGAGCTTTCTCAAGCTGCATCGCGCGCGCGCCTCCTACATTGAGGGAGCGGCGCCACTGCCGTGGATGTACACCATCGCGCATCGCACATTTCTCGATCAGGCACGGAAGAATAAGCGCAGCAAGGTCGTCGACGTCGGCGGCGAGTTGCCTGAGCAAGCCGCTGACTTGCAAGGCAAGCCGCACGAGGGCGGCGACGCTCACGACAACAGCGAAGAACTCCATCGAACCATGGAAGCACTGCAATCACTTCCGCCCTCGCAGCGACAGGCAGTGGTTCTGATCAAGCTCGACGGCAAAACCATGCAAGAGGCCGCACAGATTGCTGGCACTTCGACGGGCGCCATGAAGGTGCGCGCGCACCGCGGCTACGAGGCGCTCCGCAAGAGCCTGGGAGGCAAAGCATGAGCACGCAAAAGGGCAATGACATGCCCACCTTTCCACCCTTGGCAACGCCAGCCATCGGCGCTGAGCTGAGCGCGGCGCTCGCCGACATGAAGCCGACGCCCACGCGACGACCCCATCGCGAGCTTGCCGCCTTCCTACTTTTGTCCCTGCCCTTCGTGGCCGTGCTCGTCGGTGGCACGGGACTTCGAAGCGATCTTGCTGGCCTCGCCCTACCCTCCTTGATCCTGGTCGCAGCAGCATGGACAGCGAGTTTCCTGGGCTGCGCCTATCTCGCATTCGTGCCCCCTGGCAATCAGGTCACCCCAAACGCGCGCCGCATCGTGCAAGCCTTCGTGACCAGCTTACTGGCGCTGGTAGCCATCGGTTTCCTCATCAAACTGGATGCCGGTGGCCGCAGTGTCAGCTACGAGCCGAGCGTGCATGAAGTGCTCGCGCATGCTGGCGGTTGCGCGATGCTCGGACTCATGGCTGGTGTGGTGCCCGGCCTCATCGTGCTGGCCTTGACCCGTCGCTTCGTGCCCGTCGGTCGGGCGAGCATGGGACTGTCACTTGGTGCGGCCGGCGGGGCGCTTGCTGGCGTCTTCTTGCTCTTTCACTGCCCGGTCGCGGAGCCCTTTCACCTGGCGATGGTGCACACCAGTGGCATCGCCAGCGCGGCGTTGGTGGTGGCGCTGGCGGGCTGGCTTCTGCTACGCGAACGCTAGCTCAATCGCCGAGGGCAGGTGCTAGCGCAATCACCGACGGCAATGGCTAGCTCAGTCGCCGACGGCGATTGCCAGCTCGGAGGCCAAGCCACGCACCAGCTCGCGAAGCTCCTTGGCAGGCTCGGCGGCAATGTCGGCGCGCTCGATGGCTGGCTCCAGATCGTCGAGAAAAGCGGTCAGATGGCGATCTTCGAGACGAAGATGCTCGTGGGCCTCGTAGAGATCGCGGCCTTTATAGATGCAGGGTCCTTCGACGAGCAGGCAGATGCGTTCGAGCAGACGCTCCTTCAAGATGGCCATGTCGGAGTGCGCAAAATAGTCCCGAATGCGCTCGTCGCTGCTCGCTTGCAGGATCCATTGATCGACGAGCACGCGCAGGGTCTCGATGCCGCCGAGTCGAGCGTAGAGGCTGTCCTTGGCGACAGGCGCCTGGCTAGTCCGTGAGTCCGCTGTGCTCGAGCACGCCGCGCCGAGCACGAGTGAGCCGACCATCAGCAGGCTGTTGACGGCCATGCGCGCGCCCTGTGCTGGTCTCGACATCCTGTGCAGCTAGCGTACCCACGAGCGAGGGCCCACGTCGAACGAGCGCATGCTCGTCACGGTGATCACTCGCTGCAGGTAGAGCGCCATCGCTTGCAGCACGAGCTGCTTCATGACAGCGGTGTGTTCCATGGTAGGCATTGGGCGCACTTGTGATGCGAAGGAGGCTTCGGCCCGTCTCGAGTAACCAGGATGGCGCGCGTAAACAGCTTTGCGACAACCTGAGTTTGAGTCACAATGGAGACTCCCCCTCTACATGTGCGCTCGTCCAAAGCTTCCCCAAGCTTGAGGCGATCGTGAGACGTATTTAGTTTCGTATGACTCCCGCAGGCACGAGCGATCCGCTCATCACCCCCATTCAAGGCTCGGCTGTGCTGGTGCTCGGCAAGGGGCAGCGGCGCAAACCGACGCGCCCCAAGAGCCTCTCTGACTGGCCGAGCCTGTCAGCGCCTGAGCAAGAGCACGAGCAAGAGAGTGCCCCTCCCATAGCTCCGGCTCAAGGCGCGCTGCGAGCATCCATGACGCTGGGCTTCGTGCTGTCCGCACTCGGGGTGCTGGGCGTGCTCACACTCCCCGAGCTGGCCGACCGAGCCAAAGCATCGCTGGCGATGCTCGCGCTCGTCTATGCCATGTTCTACTTAACTCTCGGCGTCGTGCAGCAGCGCTCGCCCCAAGGCAAGTGGCAGCACCTATCTAGTATTGCCGAGGCCAGCCTACCTGCGCTGGTCGTCGCGATTCTCAGCGCGCACAACGCGCCTCTTCAACTCGCGGTGCTCATTCCATTGCAGGTGTTGATGTTGGTCGTTTGCGCAAGTCGCCTATCTCCCCGTGCCGTGCTGCAGGCCGGGCTACTTGGTTCATTGGCCTTGGTGCTGGCCTTACACATCGCTGCGGGCATGAGACTCGAGGCCCTGGCCATGCCAATGGCATGGTCGCTCTTGTGCACAGCAGCCATCGCAAGAACCACGGTAACCGCTCGCAGCTGGCTTGCAAGGGTCAACGGCAAACTCGCGCAGGTCACGCGACTGGAACATGAGCTACGGCGCTACCTAAGTGAGGACGTCGCCGACTCCATCTTGCAGGATCGCGACAAAGCACCTAAGCGGCGACGCGTGAGTGTGCTCTTCTGCGATCTGCGCGGCTTTACC
>JAHEAK010000046.1 GCA_024642805.1 Kofleriaceae bacterium
ATTCTGATTCGAGTGGGCGCTTGTGCCAGGCCCACTCGGCCAGTGTAGCCACCTCTTCGTCCGCAGGAGCTTGTCGTCATGGCGAGCGCCACCCTCGGCCCCTCTGAGCTTCACTGGCTTTGTCTGGCCCCACCACGTCGACGGGCATCGGCCCGGGGAAGGGTAGGGCAGAGCGTGTAGCGCTGCTCACTAGCAACTCAAGGCGAAATGGCGAACAGGACGTCGTCGCCTTTCGTCTCCGAGGGGTACACTTGCTCATGTAGCGGCATCGCTCAGGAGCAACCGATTTTCAGATCCAACAAGAGACCGGAACGCGGATCCAGGGAGGCGCCCGTCGACCTGGCCTTCGATCCGACCCTCCGTGACGACGGGGGTGACGAGGGGGAAGCGGACTCGCAGCACGCCGAACTCTTCGCCAGCACGACCATGTTCGCGGAGAGCTCGGACCTCGCCCGCGCAATTACAGCCAAGGAGGAGGCCGACGGCGCCCTCGCTCCCTTCGCTCCTGGCTACCTGCTCGCCGAGCGCTATCGGATTCGGGAGCGCATTGGCCACGGCGGCTTTGGCTTTGTCTATTCCGCCGACGACCTCGAGCTTGAGGTCATCGTCGCCATCAAGGTCCTTCGCCCCGAAGTCGATCGTGACGAGGAGGTGATTCGACGCTTCAAGCAAGAAATTCAGCTCGCCAGGCAAGTTACCCATCAAAACGTATGTCGCATCTTCGACGTCGGCTTCCATAGCGTCGGCGAGCTGCGCGTGCCTTTCCTGAGTATGGAGCTGCTCGCTGGCAAGAGCTTGGCCGAGTACATGCGCGAACACGGAACGTTGCCTTTAGCGGAGCTCAAGCTCGTGACCACGCAGGTCGCCTACGCTCTAGAGGCGGCTCACAAAGCCGGCATCGTGCACGCCGACTTGAAGCCCGCCAACATCATGCTGGTCGGAGAGGGCATGGCCACGCGCGCGGTGGTCACCGATTTTGGCCTCGCGTCAGCACACACGAGCGACGAGCTTCGCAAGAAGGGCGGCATCGTCGGCACCCCTGCCTACATGGCTCCCGAGCAGGTGGAGGGCAAGGCCCTCACCCCGGCGGCCGACTTCTATGCTCTCGGCTGCACCCTCTATCATCTCATCAGTCGGACACTGCCCTTTGAGGAGCCCAGTGCACTGGCCACGGCCAAGGCGCGGCTCCACCGGGCTCCACCGAGCCTGAAAGCCGCCGCCAGTGATGCGCCCCTGGTTTGGGTGTCGCTGGTTCGAGACCTCATGGCCGTGGATCCCAAGGACAGACTCGCCGACGCCGCCAGCGTGCGAAGGCGCCTGCGGCCCAGGCGCAGACCTTGGATATTTGTCGGGATAGCGCTTCTGCTTGCGATTGTATTGGGAACTTTTCTTATGCCCAGGGAGCCGAGCTACGGCCCCTTCACCTTGAGTCTGCCACCGGCGGGTCCCGCGCTCGAGCGCTACCAAGAAGGCTTGAGCCACTGGGACGCTATGCGCCCT
Organism: Kofleriaceae bacterium; assembly: GCA_024642805.1. Taxonomy (GTDB): domain Bacteria; phylum Myxococcota_A; class Polyangia; order Haliangiales; family Haliangiaceae; genus NORP324. The sequence continues at coordinate 1,501 of JAHEAK010000046.1, forward strand.
CGCGAAGCGGCCGCGATCTGGCAGAAGGCCATCGATGAGGGCTTTGCACACGCGCGTACCTACGACTTTCTGTGCGATGCCCGCGAGACGCTGAGCCTGGTGGGGCAGTCGGGGGCATGTCGCGAGGACGCCTACAAGGCCGCGCGCGGGCTGCCCAGAGAGGACAGGGACTACTACGAGGCACTCTATCGCCGGCAGCAGCACGAGAGTGTCGAGGCGACCAAGCTTATCTTGCGTCTCTTGAACCGTCATCCTGGCGACCTCCAGCTCAGCCAGGTGCTGGTGGGGATTCAGCGCGAGCAGCAGGAGTTCGGCACGGCCCTCGAGACCCTGGCCAAGGTGCGTCCGCGCGACGCCGCAGAAACCGTCATGGTCCAGGGCGACAGGGTTACCCTCTTGACCCAAGGTAAGAACTACTCCGAAGCCATTGACGAAGGGACCGGCGCGCTGGCGAGCGCTCGCAAGCTCGGCATGGTGAGCGAGCAGTTCGTCATCTTGGAGAGCCTCGCCCAGTCGCACCGCAACCTGGGCAACTTGCAAGCCAGTGAGGCCTATGGCGAGGAGAGTCTGCGCCTGGCCCAGACCGTAGAGTCGCCTCGTCACGAGGCCGCGGCCATCTCTCTGCTCATCGCCATCGCCATCGCCCAGGAGCGCTACGCACGGGCGGTGGAGCTTGTCGAGAAGCGAACCACCTATCTACATGATGCAGGCAACCTGCGCGCGGCCAGCGAGATTCTGATTACCAAGGCGGAGATTTGGCTCGTGACCGGCAAGCCCGTGGAGGCCGAGAAGCTCCTGAGTGAGCAGGCGCTTCCTCAGCTGCGCAAGGACAACAATTCCTACTGGGAGGGCTATGCACTGATCGCACGCTCGGAGGCGCGCACCAGTCTCGGAAAGAGCGCCGAGGCGATCGAAGATTGCTACGCCGGCGACGCGGTATTTCGCGGGATTCGATCCACCCGCCTGCAGGCCTTTGCGAACATGGTCTGTGGCGTCGCGCTCATCGATGCCGGGCGTCTTGCCGAGGCAGAGGAACGTCTTCGCGAAGCCCGCAAGCTGCGCACGGATCTCAAGCTCAACGTACAGCTCATCGAGAACACCGTGGCCGAGGCCGAGCTCTCGCTGGCCAAAGGCGAGAGCAAGGCCGCCTACGAGGGCGCCTCCGACGCCGCGCGCCGTTACGCCGAGCTCGATCGCAAGGGCAAGGCGCGAGCGGCACAGGAGCTGATGGGCCGGGCCGCACTGGTCGAAGGCGACATGGATCGCGCCATCGAAGCGCTGCGTGCCGCGCGCGCCCTTGAAGGTGCCGAGAACATCGAAGCGGAGCTGCGCCTTTCGCTACTGGAGGCGCGCATCGCCAACGTGCGCGACCACGACGAGGCCGCCGTCGAGGCTCTTGGTGCCCTCGCCAATGAAGCCGAAGCGAGAGGCTACGGGCGCATCGCACATGAAGCGCGGCTCGAACTGGACAACATCCCTCGTTCAGTCGTGCCCTAGGTCGACATGTGGGAGGGCACCCTCGTGAATCACCGGGCTAGCCACATGCTCGAAGTGATCGCCATCTTCTAGCCCTCCTGACACACTCGCGCGGCTTTGCTAGGGGACTGGCGCAGGGCCAAGCTGGGAGCAGGCAAATTGCGGTACGCTTGTGCTGTGGCGAATTGGCTCACTGCTGTCTTGGTCGCAGCGCTTGGCGTCGGTGGCTGCTCCCTTCTCTTTGAAGCGGGGCCAAAGGACAGTGCGATCATCGATGCAGGCACAGGTTGCACGGCTCCTGTCGACGACCCGAGCTTTTGCGAGACGCTGGCGCTCTTCCATGTCCTAGAGAGCCCGGCTGGCGGTGCCTGGGCTGCCGCCGATGTCTTCGTTCACGTTACGCCTGCCGAGGGCGTCACCGGCTTCCTCGAGTGTCGCTCTGGCAAGGTTGATAGCGAGTCGTCCCTGAGCGAAGACTTTGTTCAATGTGGAAGCAATCGCTTTAGCCCTGGACTCGACCCTTTGCTCACAGGTGATGGCGTCTACCGCACCGAGTTGCGCATCGCCTATCCCGACGGGGACTACAGCGAGGTGCTACCCCTCAACTACTACCTGCACCAGTCTCTCGAAGGAGCGGCCCAATGTATGCCCTCGGCGAGCCCCGAGGCGCTCTTCGCGAAGGCACGTGAGCGTCTGCCCATCAAGGCTTCCGACTCCGGTCCGGTCTTGACCTTCAGCACCACGTCGGAGGTTACGAGCCCAGGCTTCGCTCAGCTCGCCAACCCCTTCATTCGGATCAATTTTACGCCGCGGGCGAGTCGGGCCTTGGGCTTTGGTGACACCTCTAGCAGTCCCAACTTTGGGCGCAGCGATGGTCTGCTGCAGCCACTCTCGCTGCGACGGAGCTTTCAATTCAACGAAGACCGATCACTGGTCCTCATCACACGACGCTATGCTGCTCGCCGTGGATTCATGCCCAACGTCGGCTGCCAGGCTATGGAAATCCAAAATAGTCAGGCTGCAGGTAGCAAGATAAAGAACTCATGCAGCGCGGTAGTGCTCAACCGAGAGGGAGCCGGGGTCTGTCTTCGCGTGGTCGGAAACAACATCTCGTTTCTCTTCAACCCGTCTCCAACCTTCTTTAGTGGGCTCGCCAACACCCTGCTCGGCGAGACGCCCCTTACAGATCTGGTCGATAACGCCATGTGGAGAAAGATCGGCAGAGTTCACTCTCCGGTGCCCGGCACCACAGCCGAGCGGGCCAGCTGCCTAAGCAGCGTCTGTGCAAAGAACGGCTGGAGTACGCGCTGGGGCTTCGCCAACTTCTCCCCGAAGTGCTACGGAGATCCGACTTGCACATCGGAGCTGGATGCCTTGTCTCTCGATAACAACAAGTTTCGAAGCATCTACTTGCCGGACCACGAACTCTTCCGCTTTGAGTAACGAAGGTGCAGGCATGGCACAGGCGGCGCTTCATAGCTGCCATCGACTATGTTCACAGCAACAATCCTCGTCGACGATTTGCCGGTGAACTTACGGCCGCGGAGGTCTTCTTTCATCGGCGTGCCTACGGGCGTGACCTCGCCCGCTTGGTGAGGCAGGGCCGCTACCAATTCGCACCGGCAGAAGAGCTCGAAGTTTACCTCGATGGCAAGACTCGGGCTCTCTACCGGCCTGAGGTTCTAGACGCGGTCGTAGAGCGTGTTCTCAGCCAATGGCTTGCCGACCTCCTGGCTCGTCACTGGCCGTCGGAACTTTATTCCTATCGCCCTGGTGTGTCCTCGGCGAGCGCGATCCGAGCGTTTGCGTCCTTCTTACGTGAACACACAAGCGCACGTCCCGACCCGCGAACACGTGGACTGTGGGTGCTGCGCCGAGACATCAAGAGCTATGGCGAGAGCATTCCTCTGGACAGGAGATTGTGGACACCTCTAGAGGCATGTCTTGGCAAGGGACCTGAGGCCGAGGTTGGCACCTCGCTGCTTCACTCCTTCTTACCGCGGCGCTTCGTGCGCCCAGGGGAGAGCGGCGGGAAGGAGGCCACCCACATCCTCGAGCGCGGAACACCAACGGGAAGTTTCGTGCAGCCAGCCATCAACAACTTCTACCTGCTGCCTCTCGATAGAGCGCTGGCAAAGCAAGAGGGATTCTACGCGCGCTTTGGCGACGACATTCTGTACGCCAGTGCGTCGCGGGCCCAGGCTGAAACCGCCGCCGGGATCATTGGCGAGTGTGTTGACGAGCTCGGCCTCGCGTTGAGCACCGACAAGTGCCAGAACCTCTACTTCAACGGCGCGGGACACCCGCTTGGCGGTGACGAGTGGAGGAGCTGCACGAGTGTCGACTTTTTGGGCATGTCTCTTGCCTTTGGCGGAATGATTCGCATGCGCAAAGACAAGATGCGTCGGCTGCAAAGGCAGCTGGATGCTCGCTTGCGCTCGATAGCGAGATCGATGCACGCGTCGAATGCAGAGCAGCGAGTGACTCACCTGGCGCAGGTGGCTCGCTCGTCATTGACGCCTTCCCATCCCTTGGTGCTGCCAGACGCGCAGGCCCTCTGGAACCTCGTAGATGACCGTTCGCAGTTTAGAGAACTAGACCGGTGGCTACAGCGTCGCGTCGTCGACCTGAGCTTGCGCAACGGCATACGCGGATTTCGACACTTGCCGCCCCGCAAACTCTATGCGCTGGGGCTGCCCTCGTTCACGGCGCAGCGAAACCTAGGTCGGTGGAACCACGAAGATGCCAGCGGAGAGCATGGCCATTAGAAGCCGAAGCACGAGCATCCTGCGGCGCCGCCAGCGCCTGCCTATGCTCAGCACAGCCCTCTTTGGGCCATCGGCTCTTGGCTACACGCGTCGGCGTCTGCTCTTTCCGACCATTCGCACGGCGATGATGGCTTTCTTCCACGCCCTGGAAGCAGCCGCGCTCGTGCTGATCTTTGACTCTAGCTTTCTGCTGCCGATCATCTCGCTGCGCCTCTTGTCGAGCCTGGCCAGCGCTGGCATCTGGGGCGCTACCGAAGCGCTGCGTCAAGATGTACGCGCGCTGCCCGCACGTGGCGGGCACGAACCGCTGATTCGAAGAGTTGAAGAAGCGCTATCGAGAGCAACCCTCATCGCCATTCTCCTGCTGGCGGGAAGCGTGTTTTGGGTGTGGCGCTTTCCGCAGATTGCTCACGGTTATTTCTCGGTCATCGACGCCTATCTGCTCGCCCTTGCCTTTCGGATCTCGCTCTCGTGGGTGTCGCGGACCTTTCACAGCGGCCTATTGGCCAAGCGCCGCGTCTATCGGCCGAAGTGGTCGCTCCTGCTTCCAGATATCTTCGACGGAATGGGCCTGTTTATCTTTTGGCGCATCCTTGGACCCTGGTCGATAGCGGTGGCCGTGGTCGGCTCGACTCTTTTGCACAGCGCGCTTGCCTACTACTATTCCAAGCGCGGCTATACCGATGCCCGTGTACCCGTGCCCCGACTCTTTCGCCTCGGGCGCCTTGGCCTGCCGACGCCATCGCTCGCGAAACGGTGGATTCTTTCGGTGTCCATCGGGCTCGCTTGCGAGCTGCCCAGCCTCTTTGTCTTGGGGCAATGGCACAGCCTTGCCGGCAGCGCCGACCTAACTGCGGCCATGATGCTTTACTGGGCGCGTCCCTTTGCCTCCTTCCTGTCCTCGATTCCCCGCATCTACTACATTGACCTAGTCCGCGCAGGCGAGCTAGGAGGGATCGTGAGCAGCCGACTCGGGCGCAGCATCACCAAGACCATCCTGGTACTGGGGGGATTGCTCACCCTTGGCTGCACGGCCTTTGCGTTGGTCTTCGCAACCAGGGCAGGCGCCTTGGCCTTGTTCCTCTACCTGGCGGCCTCTAGTGCGCTGGCCCTCCTCACGCTTCGTGCACTTGGTTTCATGATCGTTGGCTACGCGCCCCACAAGGCAGAGGACAGGCCCACCTTGGTGCGCTTTTTGGAAACGACGCGCAGCTCGTCTCGGGCCTGTGACGTGTTGCTCTTCGAGCTCGAGACTCGGCAAGCGCCGCGCACTGCCCATGCGCTCATTGACCTCATCAGCCAACTCGAGGGCGCGAGCGCGTGTCGCTTGGGCCGTCGCCACATCCTCGTCGCTTCTACCGTGGCTCGTGATCGCCGAGAGTGGCTCTTGTCGTGTGCAGGAACGGCGAGGGTCGTGGCCAGCAGTCCATGGGCGACGAGCGGAGGACTGGCCCTGCGCGCGCTTTACCAGTCTGCGCAATTCCCCGCGACGCTACGGGTGCTGCTAGCAGGTCCTAGCGACATCGAGGGCCTGCGCTCCCTGCTCCTGGCCAAGGCTCCCGATGCGCAAGTCATGACAGCGGGCAATCGGCTGCGTTCCACGCAAAAGCCGGGAAGCATGGGCGATCTGCGCTTTGCCATGCGCCAGTACCAAGGATCCTTTCCGCCTGCGGCTCTTTGTTGGGGCCAAGGAGAAGAGCTCCTGCTCGTGCTTGCTGGTGGGCGCCCCAATTGGTTGGTTGTGATTGCATCCGACACGCCAGCCGCCATCGCAGCCGACTTGCGGCGCCAGACATGGAACCTGGGGATACGCCAGGCCTGGGGCGTAGGCGACGGCTTGTGCGGAGATGCCAATCCAACTACTCTCAAGACGGAGAAGGAGGCATGAGCTCCAACGTGGATGTGTTGTGCACTGGTGGAGATTGCGGTCTCGCAGTGCGCCTAGGGCAAGACCCAGGAAGAATAATGCGACATCCTGCCTCCTTCTCCTTTGCGTTCGCGTTTCTTCTGGCCTGTTTCTATTGAGACCGGGCAGGGGGGGCTCGTGATGTGGGGGCTTTTTCACAGCAGAAGGCGAGTCGGCACTTCCAGCGTTTGAGCGGCGTCCACCCGCCCGTATTTCGCGTTCGCTGACACCCCGTGCCCATGACTCGCTCGTAGCGAGTGGCGCGCTAGATGCACCTTTTGGAAGGCATGGGCATCGCACTCGAACTAATGGCCGTTCCGGTGGCGTTGTTGGTCGCAATCGCCTTGATGGCGGTTTGGGCCAACCTTAGCGTCGGATCGATTTTGTTGGGCATTTTGCTCGTGGCAACGGTGATCGGCGTTGTGATCATGCTGGCACGACTTGAGTGGCGCTTCGAAGAAGACGACGGTGTGCATGAGGCAACCGGCGAGTCTCGTCGCGCCAAGCCGCAAGCAAGTGTCGCCGCGGCAAGCAACGAAGCAAGTGTCGCCGCGACAAGCAACGAGGTCGCGGAGTCCGCGCTGTTGAGCGAGGAGCGCGTCGACGAATCGACACCGACCAGCGACCCGCCGGCCTGGGTCTTGGGGCAGGAGCAGCCCTCCGAGACGCGGCACCGGCCAGGGTAGCTCAAAGCCACATCGAGAACGACTAAGCAGGAGGTGGAGGCTAGGCAAAGGCAATCGCTATGAGTTGACCGCCGTGAGTTGGCCGCTATGAGTTGGCGTTTGCGATCTCAGCGACTACTATCAGGCGAGTTGTCTCCCTATGTGTATACGGGCCCGATGCGCCCATCACGGCGCATCATGTTGGCTCTTGCCTGCCTTACCCTCGTGGTCTGTGGTGGTCGGGGGCGAAGCTCGCAGCCGGCGGCCAACTACGAGGAGAACTTACCGCCCGCGCTCGAAGATGCGCGGGGTATTGTCGGCGCGCCCCGCGACGAGACTGCCTTTGAGTACGAGGCCGAGGTCGCAACCGCCGCTGACGCACCGCCGGTTCTGGATGGCATCCCTGAGCCGCCCGAGCGTATTTCGGCGGCGCTTGCACCCTATCTGTCAGGACGGCAGGCTCGTGTCGCCGCGGTCGGGGGCGGGCTCTCGGGGCTTATCGTGCTCACTCGCATCTCCGAGGTGACGCAGGCCTACCGCATCACAGAGGCGATGGCCGTACCTGAGCAGCTCACCAGCGGCGATGGGCCAGTCGCCCAGGCCGTGCTCGTGCCTGGCAAGGACAGGCAGTTGCTCTTTCGCCGCGACTTCGATGGTGATGAGCAGTTTCAGATCTTTCGACTCAAGCTCGACTCAGGTGTTGAGGAGCGGCTTACCGATGGCCGGAGTCGCCACGGCTACTTCTCGCTTGCCCGCGACGGCAGGATGGCCTTTAGCAGCAACCAACGCTCGCAGCGTGACATGGACGTCTACGTGACCAGCTTCGATCACATCGGCAAGGCCGGACCCTTGATCGGTCGTGGGGGGCAGTGGGCCGCGGGCGCCTGGTCGCGGGATGCTGACAAGCTCTTGGTGCGACACTATCGATCTGCCGACAGCTCTTCGGTGTATCTCGCCGACCCAAGTACGGGGCAGCTACAGCTTTTGTCCCTGGGCAAGAGCGAGGCGGTCATGCGCGATGCGCGCTTCGCAGCTGACACCAACTCGATCTACGTCGTATCCGATGCAGGGCAAGACGTTGCCGAACTCTACAAGCTCGATGTTCTCACCGGGGAGGCACGTTCTATCTCGGCCGGCATTCCCTGGGACATCGAGTTGGTTGCGGTATCCCAGGATCGATCGCGCCTGGCCTTCGTGAGCAATGAGGACGGCTACAGCGTTCTGCACTTTGTCGATCCGAGCAGTGGGGAGCAGAGCACGCCGACAGGCATCCCGCGCGGCGTAATTTCGTCTCTGCAATTTGCTGGCGGCACGGGGGCCGTGGCTATGACCATTGCCACCGCCACGAGCCCTGCCGAAGCCTTTGTCTACGACCCAGCAGACGAGAGCCTCGTGCAATGGACCGACAGTACGAGTCCCGTGGAAGGCCGCAAGCCGCCGACGGAGCCAGAGCTCATTCGCTACCAAAGCCACGATGGCCTGGCGGTTCCAGCCTACGTCTATCGCCCCACGGGGCCGGGCCCCTTTCCTGTGCTCTTGTGGATTCACGGCGGGCCCGAGGCGCAACACCGACCGTCCTACGATCCGCTGCTACAATTTCTGGTGGCCGAGCTCGGCATTGTGGTTGTCGCGCCCAACATTCGCGGTTCGACCGGCTATGGACGGCGCTATTTGAGCCTGGATGACGGCGTCCGTCGCGTAGACGCCATAAACGACATCGCTTCTCTCCTCGACTGGGTGGCCGAGCAATCCGAGCTTGATGCGAGCCGTGTCGGTATCTATGGTGCCTCCTATGGCGGCTTCATCGTCTTGGCCTCCCTCGTGCGCTTTGGTGACAGACTTGCGGCCGGCTGCGACATGGTCGGCATTTCTGACTTTGGGGTTTTTCTCAAGAACACGGCTGATTATCGGCGAGCTGCCCGGCGGGTCGAGTACGGCGACGAGAGAGATCCGGAGGTGCGGGCGGTATTGGAGGAACTCTCCCCCTTGACCAATGCCGACAAGATTCGCACACCGCTTTTGGTTGGGCACGGCGCCAACGATCCTCGAGTCCCTGTGTCCGAGGCGGAACATATCGTGAAGACCGTGCGCGAGGCCGGGACCGATGTCTGGTACTTTCTGGCTCGCGACGAAGGACACGGCTTTCGCAAGCGGCGCAGCCGTGATCTCTTTTACGCGATCATGGTCGACTTTTTCGAGCACTACCTGCTGGCTCCGAAGGATCCAGGGTGAGAGCGGATGCCAGCAAGCTCGCCGCCTTCGGTTAAGCGGGCGTAATTAGGACTGGGCGATCTTGCTGTTTCGACGGCGTGGCCACTTTGTTGCGCAGGAAGTTCCTCGGACTGGGACTGCAGGAAGTTCCTCGGACTGGGACTGCAAGTCAGGGACGCCCAAGTCAGGGACGCTCAAGTCAGGGACGCTCTGGCGCCGGGTCAGTCGAAAGGCGTGCGTAGATTGCGCTGTCGCGAACACCAATATGAGTGTCCCATGTGGCGCGCAATCGACCCTCGTAGGCGAATCCCAGGCCTTGCAACAGTGCGATCGACGGCCGGTTGTCTGGGTCGACATCGGCGAACACACGCCGCACAGCGCATGCGCCAAAGGCATGGTCGAGCACGAGCCCAACGGCCTCACGCGCGATGCCTTGCCTCTGGAAGTCGGGGCGCAATATGTAGCCTAGCTCGGCGATCTTGGGCGCCCGGTCGATGCACGCCACCCAGCCTAAAGCCTTGCCCCCGCCCAGCGTGATGGCAAAGCACTGACCGTCTTCGGCTTCCACGTTGCGCGCGATGTAGGCGCGCACGTCTTGTGCGCTGGCAAGCGCGGCGCGCGACCAGTAGCGCATGTTGTTCTCGTCGCCGAGTGCCGGCAGTAGGCTATCGGCATCATCGAAGGACAGAGGCCGCAAGACCAGGCGTTCGCTGCGCAGGATCATGACGGGCTTATACCCCACGAGCGCGGCTGTGCGGGCGGCTCCTGAAGGCATGAGGCAGTCGGCAATCGGGGTGGCGTGCTTAGCCACCTCTCCCTCGGAACCAACGACTTGCAGAGAGCTGGCCGCTGACACCGACGGTCACAAACTCGAAGCCGTTCATCAGTGACCGCGGCGCCATTGTCGAATTTGCGTGTGGCTCTCACTGGGAGAGGTCGCTGAGGCAATCGTAGGTGGCCTGGTTGGCCTCCGCTGTCGCTTTGCCGGTCGCCGGGTCGCACACGAAATTGTTTTCGACGCAGCGAAAGGTGGCCTCGTTGACCTCACTGCTCTTGCTGCTGTCTTCGTCGATCTTCACGATGCCCTCTTCACAGTGCTGCCGGGCATGGACGTCCTGCAAACCCGAGCAGCAAGCCTCCTGTTTGCCTATGGCCTTGTCATAGGAATGGGCCCTTGGTTTGGATCCACCGCAGGCAAGGAGTGGCACGAGCATCACGGCAAAGAGTGCATGTGTGCACCGGCGTTCACGCAGGGACCCGCGGGTGGCTGGGCGGCGTAGGCTAAGATCTTGGTGGTTTAGACTGTTCATGCACACTCAGTCTACGCAATCAACGGGCCAGGTGGCCTGGCAGCCTGCTTGCAAAAATCCCCTGGATGTTCGCGAAGGATCGACGAAGCGCTCTGCTCCCTCTCACCGCTCTACTGCTGTTACTGGCATCGGCCTGCGCGAGCCCCTATCGGCGCGTGGCGCTGGGAAGCACGGCGGCAGCCGTCGGCACGGATGGGAGCGCTCAGGGCATCCCGGTAGCGGCCAGCGCTGATCGCTTTCAGATCGATTTCCACATCACGACAGCGGAAGCGACACAGCTGCGCGTCGTGGTCCGCTGCCCCGGGGCCACGCATGAAGACATCGTCGGCGAGAGCATGGCGAGCTATCGCGAGCGCCGGCTACAAGAGCTGCAAAGCCAGCAAGCGAGACAGGAGCAAGACCGTGCCCGTGCCCTGGGTACAGCCAACGCCGCGCTCGCCGGTGTCGCGCAAGTCAACACGCCGGTTGTGCAGGCCACCGCAGAGCTCGAGGTCGAGGCCGAGATCGAGAAAGCGCCCGCGCCAGTCGTCGAGCTCGGCCCTTACGATCGCGGTGCGCAGAGCATTCATCAGAGCGTGATCCTGCCCGGCGGCGATAAGGGCGCGTGCACCATGAGCCTCCTCTCGCTAGAGAAAGGCTCGGCTCTCGTGGGGGTGAGTGGCTATATGGAAGTGACGCATCTGATCGATCGCGCCCAGGCTCGGGCCCGCAAAGCCAAACAAGAGACAGAGCTCGGTCTGCGCTTTCGCACCACCATGCAAGCCGAGCTTGTCGCGCGCGGCGCCGACCCCGAGCTGCGCAGCCGTCAGCGAGCCGCCGAGATGGAGAAGCAGCGCCTGGCACTCGAAGCGAAAAAGGCAAAGGCGCGCGAGGATGCCCGAGTTGCGCGGGTTGCCCTCGAAGCGAGGCTAGAGCTCGAGCGCGCCGAGCGCGAAAAAAGGCGACGCGCGTCGGTGACTAGCGGGGCAGGCGATCGCGATCGCCAGGTGGTGACCACGCAGGTCGATGTACAAGTGAAGGTGCAAGCTGATGCCGAGATTGAGCAGCGCCCGCGCGTAGCCGTAGTGGTTGAGCCTCCGGCCGTGGATACTGCGTACCTGCACGAGCAAGAGCGGCTGCGCGTGGATCTACTCCTGCGCTCGCGCATCGCTAAGCTCTGTGTCGCAAGTGGGGCCGACGTCTACTACCGAGCTCGCTTGCGGCAAGCGGCCTTTGATCGTGAGCAGCGTAAACAACGCGAGAGCGAGCAGCGTGCACAGGCGGCGTTGCAGCTCGAGATCGATCTGCAGACGCAGCGACAAGAGCAGCTTGTCGTCGATCTTGGCACCCGCGAAACGGTGGTGGCATGGCTGTTAGCGAGCGGCGCGGATCCCGAATATCGTCGCAAACAAAACGAAGCGGATCTTCGCTCCTTCGAGGAGCGCAATCGCGAGGCCTACTACGCTGCGCAACGTGACGCGAGTGCCGAGCTTGCCATGGAGTCCGATGGCGAATTCGGCCAGACCGTGGCTGTGAATTATGACCCCGCGACCAGTCACCCGCAGACGAGCGTCGCGGCCGTAGCCAAGCCGGCGCCGCCCGCAGAGGTGCAACCGCCTCGCCCCGATTCGCAGTCTTCATGGATCGCTGGCTTCTACCAGTGGCAGGCGGGGGCGTGGATCTGGGTGCCCGGGACGTGGACTACGCCGCCGGTGCAGGACGCCGTGTGGGTACCAACGGTAGAGATCAACCTCGGCGGCCAGCTCATCAGGCGACCCGGCGCTTGGCGCACGCAAGCCGGTAAGCGAGTCCACAGCCCGCGCCCAAAGGCCACGGTTCGCGATCATCGCAACTAGCAACGCCAGCTTGGCGCCCTGTACCAGACCACTCGGTCGTCGCTAGCCTAGCGCGCTGTCTGCACGGCTTCTCAAGTGGGATGCAAACCCTGTGAAAACGCCCCGGGAGCCACATGTTCCCTGGTGTTTCGAGGAGGTGAAAACATCCTAGTGAAGGAAGACACGACGAATGCGCGAATACTCTTGGTCAAGGATGAGGCCATTTTCGCTCACGACATCAAGCAGCGCCTCAAGCGCCTAGGGTACCAAGTCGTCGGCATCGCCGACACGGGTGCCGAGGCCATGAAGCTGGCCACCGACACCAAACCCAACCTGATCTTGATGGACATCAGCATTCGCGGGCCTCTCGACGGCATCGGAACGGCTGCCGAGATCGCTGGACATGCTGACGTCCCCATCGTCCTCCTCACCGGCCACTCGGACTCGACAACATTTGGGCGAGCAAAGCACGTGGGCCCTTACGGTCATGTTCTCATTCCGTGCGAAGACCGAGAGCCGCAGACGTCGATCGAGATGGCCATCCACCGACATCGCAGTGAGGCCAAGGCCAGACTCCTGTTCGAGGCAATGTCGATCTCAAGCGACGGCATCGCAATTGCTGACGTCGTGAATGACGAGTGGCGTTTCGCAATGTGCAATCCCGCCTTCGAGCGCCTGACCGGCTATAGCTCCCTTGAGCTACGCAGCCTGGGCCTAGATATCTTGGAGGGTCCCGAAACCGAGAGTGCTGAGATGGAGTGCTTGCGACTAGCCGTCAAGCAAGGGCAAGAATGCCAGACGACCTTCCTCGCCCACCGCAAGGACGGTGGCTCGGTCTGGAACGAACTCAAACTGTCGATCGTGCGCGATCTGCACGGCCAAGTGAGTCACCTCCTGCTCTCTTGCCGCGACGTCACCAAACGCAAGGAGACCGAACTCGCACGAAGACAACTACGGGGGCGCGGTTCGCCACCTAAATCGTGCCGAGCAAGAACTCTCGTTGATTGACGCCGAGACACCTTCGTTCCTGGTTGCGTCGCTTCGCGAGCGGGAGCTGGGCTATCGGAACTCCACACGCAGGCGCTCGTCATGAGCGTAGCTGTGTCGTCCTCGATATGTACGAGCACAGCTACCAGATCGATTTCGGCGCTGGTGTGGCGCGCTACGTCGACGCGTTCTTCGCAAACCTGAACTGGGATGGAGTGAATCGTCGCTTTGAACGAGCTCGGCGAGCTTCCGCTGCGCTGTGTGGGGCCGGGCGATGATCCGCTGCGCCGCCCCTGTCTCGGCTTGCGCTTATTCCATGGTCAAGCTGACCTCCATCAGAGCGTTCTTGGCAAGTACAACGGTCTTGTTGGGCACTGCCGTGCTGTGCGTGCTCAACTGAAAGCCGGCCTCCTTGTTGGCTTGCAGGCGCAGATAGACATCCGCGATGCGGGCGCCCTCCTGTACGTGGGCACCGACTTTGAGCTCGTAGCGAGTACCGCCAATCTCCATCTCAAGCTCGGAAGCTGCTCCGCCATCAATGACCTGCACGCTCAAGCGTTGGGTACTAGCTGCTTTGCCATGCGGGTCAAGGCGCGTCACATCAATGTGCGCCATGGCGCTGCCCGCGGCTGTAACGGTACTCTTGCTGTTGGGCGCAGCCACACCAGGACGGGCTAGGGCCAGGGAGGCCAGAA